>USMJ01000040.1 GCA_900555805.1 uncultured Oscillospiraceae bacterium
CGGCTTGGGATAACAAGGGCGATATAGTCGTCGGGAACGACGTATGGATAGGCTATGAAGCCGTCATTCTTTCGGGTGTAACAATAGGCGACGGAGCTGTCATAGGCGCAAGAGCCGTTGTCACGAAAGATGTTCCGCCTTATACCGTTGTCGGCGGAGTTCCGGCAAGACCGATAAAGAAACGCTTTGACGATGAGACGATAGCTAAGCTTCAAAAGCTTAGTTGGTGGGATTGGGACAAGGATAAAATCAACCGAAACATTCACAATATTCAAAGCGGCGATATTGACGCCCTGGAGAAAAATATTACATAAATTTTTAACTTTAAGAGAGGTATAAAATGAAAAAAACAGTAATCTACATACACGGAAAAGGCGGAAACGCCGACGAAGCGGAGCATTATAAGCCGCTTTTCTCGGACTGTGAGGTCGTCGGTTTCGACTATCGGTCTCAGACCCCATGGGAGGCGAAAGACGAATTCAAGCGCTTTTTCGGCTCGTTCGGCGGCCGCGTCACACTCGTCGCCAACAGCATCGGCGCGTTTTTCGCCATGAACTCACTTTCCGAAGACGAAGTCGGCGAGGCGTTCTTCATCTCGCCGATCGTCGACATGGAAAAGCTGATCCGCGACATGATGAAGTGGGCGGGCGTTTACGAAGACGAGCTGCGTGCCCGAAAAGAGATCCCGACCGACTTCGGCGAAAACTTGTCGTGGGAATACCTTTGTTATGTACGCCGACATCCTGTCGAATGGAAAGTTCCGACTCGGATTTTATACGGCGAGCGCGACCGCCTGACGGATATAGCGACAATGACAGCGTTTTCCGAAAGAATAAACGCTCCGCTGACCGTCATGAAGGGCGGAGAGCATTGGTTTCATACAGAGGAACAGATGAAATTTCTTGACGTATGGATAAAGAATGCGCTTAAATAATGTGAGCTATAAAAAACACTGCGGAGAGAAATTTTCTTACCGCAGTGTTCTTTTGTGTTATTCGGCTTGGCGCTTCTTCATCCTCTGCCGGTTTATAAAGCCGTAAATATCATTGAACAGGAACGCAACGAAACATACAACAACAGAAACATATTTCCTGTCGCACATACTTGCGAGTACCCATAAAACGATTAAGACGACATCGTTGGCGGCGTAGGCGAGAGCGAAGTATGGGCTTCTGCAAAAGGTGAGATAGACCGTGAGAAAACTCGTCGTGACGGATATGGTGCTCGGTATGATGTTAGCGGTGTTGAAATGATCCAAAATAAAGTAGAACACGGCGGTGACGGCTAAAGCCAGAGCCCACATTAAGACGTTTTCCCTGCGGCTGACAGAGTTGACCTTGACCTCAGATTTGTTGCCTTTATACGGATTTCTAAGCCACGAAATCAGGGCGAAGACAGCCATAGGCATAGTCATTCCGAGATAGGTTATCATCTCGCCGTAGTAGCTGAAAGTATATGATATGATTCCGTAAAGCAAGCTGAAAATTATCATAAGAACCTGCCCGAACGGATTGCCTTTGGCGTTGAAAATAAGCGAGGTGACGCCTATGAGTGACGCCGACAGTGAGAGATAGTTTTCTCCGTCAAAGGCAAAGAACGAAACAAGTATCAGCGCGACCGAAGAACACCAAAGCGCGATTTCGAACTTTGAAAAGTATTTAAGCGGATTTTTCATAATAAACCTCCAAAAAAATAAACATCCGTTTACACATCTTCAATGACCTAACGATGTGTAAACGGATGCTTTATTCGCATCATACTACCCGGTGGCAGTTATATATTGTCGGTATTATAGCATTTGCCGCCGAGTATGTCAAGCCGTAATTAACTCTCGTGAGCAAATAAAACAACGCCGCAACACATAGGTCGTGCTGCGGCGCCGCAATTAAATCTTAATGTCATTCACCCAGAACTTCGTCAATAAGCCTTGTCGCCGCATAGTATGCGCCCTTTGTTGCGTCGGCGATTTTGCCTATCTTCACGCAGTCGCCGATTGATATCGGGTGCATTCCCGCTTCGGTCAGCTCTTTGGCTATGCCGTTCTCGGGCCTTGAGCCGAGTGAAAGAACGACCGCGTCGCAGTCGATTTTTGTCTCGCTGCCCGTGTCGACGTTTTCTGTCCTGATATATCCGTTGCCGATTTCGCTGAGCTTTTCGCCCGTCATGAACTTAACGCCGTCTTTCTCAAGCTTCGGGAGAATGTCGTCCTTATGCTGCATCCATGTTCCGGGTGCGATCTCCTTTGCCATTTCGACTATAGTGACCTTGTTGCCGTCCTCGGCGAGAGCCTGAGCTGTTTCAAGTCCCGTCATGCCTGAGCCGATGAGGGCGATATTCTTGCCCTTGAGCTTCGCTTTGCCCGTGAGAACGTCCTCGAATGTGTACACGGAAGTTTCATCGTAATTTCCGCCGAAGTGCGGCTTGATCGGGTTTGCGCCTGTCGTGCAAATGACTGCCGCGGGACGGAAAGCCATAATATTTTCGGCGGTTGCCCGCGTACCGAGTTTTATTTTAACGCCGTCAATTTCGCATTGTTTGACCATGTCTTCGATAGCCCAAGCTGTTTTAGCCTTTTCGGGAGGAGCGGCGGCGAGGATGAGCTGACCGCCGGGTTTGTCGTTCTTTTCAAAGACGGTGACGTCAAATCCGCGCTCGGCGAGAATGTATGCGCAGGTGAGACCGCCCGGACCTGCGCCGATGACGGCGACCCTTCTGCCGTTGCCGTTTTTGTTGAGCTTTTCGCCCTCTCGGCCGATGAACGGATTGAGCGAGCATTCGCCGTGAGAGCCGATATAAGCGTTGTTCTGCATCGACTCAATACAGTTGAGACAGCAGATGCATCGCCTGATGTTTCCGCCGTTTATCGCCTTGTCAGCCCAGTGAGGATCGGCTATCTGCGGTCTGCCGAGACAGACGAAATCCTGATCGCCCTCTTCAAGCTGTTTTTCCGCCTGTTCGGGCGAGCGGATAAGATTAGCCGCAAGAACGGGTACGGAAACAGCGTCTTTTATCGCTTTCGCCATATATTTGCGCCAGCCGGGCTCGAACGAGACAGGCTCAAGCCAGTAGTTGAAGGTATCATAACCCGCCGAAGAAACATCTATCGCGTCAACGCCGTTTTCTTCCAAAATTTTAGCGATCTTTACGCCGTCCTCAAGCGTGTAACCCTTCCCGGGCTGACCTATCATGGCGTAGCATTCGTCCGCCGAAAGTCTGACGACAAGCGGAAAATCGCCGCCGCATTCAGCCCTTATGCCGTGAATGATGTTGAGAATAAATCTCATGCGGTTTTCGAGGCTTCCGCCGTATTCGTCGGTTCTTTGGTTCGTGACGGGGCTTAAAAACTGCTGAAGAAGATAGCCGTGAGCGCAGTGAAGCTCAACGCCGTCACAGCCGGCTTTTTTGACTCTTACCGCTCCGTCGATGAACTGTCTTTCGAGCTGTTTTATCTCTCTGACCGAGAGCGCTCTGACGTGTCCTCTGGAGAAATAAGCCGGGTCGCATGCCGAGGGCGAGACCGAGGGCGGAACGATGTCATTTTCTATGAGGTACGCGCCGACTGTCGGCGTGATTTTATATAACAGCTTCGAATAAAGTCCCTTCGTCATCTTCTCGAGCTTGATGCTCAGCGGAACGGTTCCGACGAGCAGACCGACATTCTGTCTTCCCGGGTGATGAAGCTGAACGAATATCTTCGCTCCGTGCTTATGAATCCTTCTCGCAAGCTCCGACAGCGGTTTGATATGATAATCGTGGCTGACGGCGAGCTGAGCGAAAGCCGCCGAACCCGTCAGATCGTTGACTCTCGTTATCTCGGTCATGATAAGACCCGCGCCGCCTTTGGCTCTTTCTTCATAGTAGTCCATAAGCTGTTCGGTCGGCGTTCCGTCAAGGTTCGCAAATCCCATCAGCATCGGCGGCATAACTATTCTGTTTTTTATCTCACAGCTGCCTATTTTCATCGGCGAGTTTAACATTTTATAGCTCATGTTGTTTTCTCCTTATTTTTTAGATATGATCTTTTCCGAAGTCAGGCTTGCTATGTTCTTCTTGAACTCCTTGAACTTCTGCTTTTCGAAAGCCCAATATGCCGTCCTGACAGGCGGAACGAACTTCATAAGCTGTTTGGCGAAAGAGAAGAGCATGCTCGGGCTGACTTCTTTCTTGCCCTTTTCTATGCCCTCGACCATCTTTCTTGCGACAAGGTCGGGCTGCTGAACGGGAAACGGCTTCTTGAAGTCGACCTTGTTGTTGGCGGTGACGAAGAAGTTCGTGTTCGTCGCTATCGGATAAAGGCAGGTAAGCTGAATATTTGACGGAAGCTCAAGTCTCAAGCCCTGCTGGAAGCCATGCATGGCGAACTTCGACGCCGAATATATCGTGTATCCGGGCATAGCCATAGTTCCGATAGCGGAAACGGTTATAGCGTATATACCCTTTCTTCCGTTGAGATATTGGGCGTACTTTGAATATGAATAGATAGGGGAATAGACGTTCGTTTCGAACATGGCGGCGACTCTGTCCCAATCGACATAGTTGAATTCTTCATAATACGGATATCCTGCGTTGGCGTAGAATATGTCTATGAAATCGAACTCGCTTTCGGCTTTTTCGAAGATAGCGTCTACCGCTTCGGGCGTTGAAACATCCGTCTGCATCGGGATAACCTTGTCGGACGGAAACTCCGAGATTTTGTCAATGTTCTTGTCGACGGCTAAAACTCTGTTGCCGTCTTTGACGAAGATCTTGAGAACCTCAAGACCGATACCGCTGTTACAGCCGGTAAGTACAATGTTTTTTCCTGTGATCATATAATTTCTCCTTGCGTTTAGGTTTGTTAACATTTTATCATAAACCGCCGCTTAAATCAACAGATAACATATCCTATAGCAGGTTTAAAATTAAGGAAAACAATTTAAGGTACGAACACATTCTGTGCGTACCGAAAAACAACATCTCGGATTTCGGTAAAATTAAATAGGAAAAACACGATTTTCCTATTGACAACAGAGAGCGAATAGTGTATTATATGTAGCGAACAAATGTTCTTTAAAGAGGTGAACGACATGGCTTCGCTTTATAACAACAGGGTCATTTTACATTGCGATCTGAATAACTTTTTCGCCTCGGTCGAGGCTTTCTATAAACCCGAACTCAAAGAGGTACCGATGGCTGTCTGCGGCAGTAAAGAGGAGCGCCACGGCATAGTCCTCGCGAAAAACGACAAAGCCAAGGCATACGGCGTCAAAACCGCCGAGCCGATATGGCAGGCGCAGAACAAATGCCCGAACCTCGTCTGTGTTCCGCCGCACTATGACAGATATGTAGAATTTTCCAAAAAGGCGAGGGCGATATATTCCGATTATACCGACATGGTCGAGCCGTTCGGCATAGACGAATGCTGGCTCGACGTGACGGGCAGCTCGCTGCTGTTCGGCTCGGGGGAGGAGATCGCGTACCAAATAAAAGAGCGGATAAAGTCGGAGGTCGGCGTCACGATTTCGGTCGGCGTCAGTTTCAACAAGGTCTTCGCGAAACTCGGAAGCGACCTGAAAAAGCCCGACGCGGTGACGGTCCTCTCTCAGGAAAATTTCAAGGAGAAGATCTGGAACCTGCCTGCTGATTCGCTTATCGGCGTCGGGAAAGCGACAATGAGAACGCTCGAAAGAATAGGACTTAAAACGATAGGCGACGTGGCGAGATGCAAGACGAGAGTGCTTGAACTCGAACTCGGGAAAAACGGACTTGAACTCTGGAAAGTCGTCAACGGATATGACACTTCGCCCGTTCTTAAAACCGATTCGCTTCCGAAAGCCAAAAGCTTCAGCCACGGAACGACGCAAGCGAAAAATCTCACCGACAACAACGAAGTCAGAGCGACATTCGTTTCCCTCGCCGAAAGAATAGCTCATAATCTTCGCAAAGACGGCGTTTTAGCGTCGGTAGTATCAATTTCGATCAGAGACGAAAGGCTTGTGACTATAGAACGGCAGAGAAAGCTCAGACAGCCGACAAGAATTGTCGAAGAACTTGTTTCGACCGCGATGGAGCTTTTCGCCGAAAACTGGGACTGGCACAGCGAGGTGCGTTCGGTGACTATTCACGCCTGCGATTTTGTCGATGAAGAAGCGGCGTGTCAGTATAATCTGTTCTGCGACAACACGCGAAACGAAAAGCTCGAATCGCTTGAAGGTCAGGTCGACAGAATAAGAGAAAAATTCGGAAACGAATCCGTCGTCCGCGCGTCGGCGATGAAAATCAAAAAGCCAGACCAGGAGGAAGCATACAATCCGTTTCATCCTAAGATATAATTTCAGCGACATTTTTGCCCGTTTCCCGTAAACAGAAAACGGGCAAAATATGTGGGAAGATGTATCTGACTTTTAGTTTTTCGGATGCGCAGCCGGAAGTTCCTGCGAGGGGTGGCAAAATGTTTCGGCTTCGCCGAAACGAGCGCGCCTGCGGCGCGCTCCTTCTTCGCCCATGCGAAGAAGATTTTGCCACCCGGACCTCCCTCGACGCACTGACCCCCACAGCGCAAAAAAGCCCCCGGCATTTCCGCTTCGCGGAATGCTGGGGGCTAATGTCATTAAGTTTAACTGAGCTTATGAAAGGCTCGTTGACTGGCTGAGACTCTGAATCTGTCTCTTTATAGCCTTGTTGGTTGAAGCGATAGCATTGTCAATATAAGTCTGATTTGCTACCGAAACGGGATACTTTTCGGCTGTGATATTTTCTTCGGTGAAGTGCTCGAATTCGTGTGAAGCGAGATCTGACTTGATCGTTGCTTTCCATTCGGGATCGGAGTTCGTCTCGACGAAATACATGATGTGATAACCGTATGATGTCTCAACTATACCGACATCGCCGGCCTTGCGGCTTGAATCGAAGCACCAATCGTTAAATTCGTCAACCATTGTTCCGGGAGCGACGTCTTCATAGAGACCGCCGTTCTCCTTTGAACCTGTGTCGTCGGAGTTCTCTGTCGCGAGAGCGGCGAAGCTTTCGGCTGTTCTGTCGCCTGCGAGATACTTGCGGAGAATAAGCTCGGCTTTCTCATATGCCGTCTTGTCCTTAGCTGTGTCAGCCGTGACGCTCATCTTGAGATCGACATCCTTGAATGTGTCAAGCGCCGGAACTTTGCTGTCATCCTCTGTCTTGGCGGCGGCTGTTGTCGTGCTGTCGCTTGAGGAATCGCTGCTTGAAGTGAGATTAACGAGAATGTGTCGAACGTCTATCGTGTTTCTGTCTTCTCTGTAGGGAGTTTCAAGAACCATGCAGACATAGTAACCGCTGTCGTCAACCTTGAAGACCTTCGTGTCGCCCTTCTTGACGCCCTTGCCGTATATCCAGCTCGCCGTGTCGGAATTGATTTTGCTTGAAATTGTTTCTTTGTTTGTGATCTTGAACTTTCCGAGCGAGTTCTCAGTGCCTGCGACCTTGTCAACAGCCTTTGAAAGCGCGTCGACATCCTTGCTCTTTGCGAGCTTGTCGGCTGTCTTTTTGGCGGCCTTCATCGTTGCGTCCGTGACCTTTGAGCTTTCGTTGCCCTCGGAGTCCTTGGTCGTCTCGGTCTCCGCCTTGACGAGATAATAAGCTATGCCGACCTTGTCGTAAGCCGTTGTGTCTTTCTTGTATTCCTTTAAGATCTCGTCCTCGCTGAGGCCCTTCTTTAATTCTTCTGTCTTAGTTGTCTGGAACTTGTTGGCGAGCGTCTGTTCTTCGAGAATCTTCTTGAAGAGACCCTTTGAAATGCCGTCGCCATAGCTTGCTTTAAGGTACGCGCCGAGTGAGTAGTTGTTCTTGCTTGCCGTCTCCTTTATTGACGCGATCTGATCGTCGATCTCTTTGATCTCGTCGGCGTCAAGAGTGAGACCGTTTTCGGCCGCGAGCTTAGCGTAAGCCTTGATGTTGACAAGCTGAGTTTTGACTGTGTAGTCAAAGAAGTCAGCCCATGTCGGGTTCTCATAGCCCTCAAGCTTTTCGCTGTAGGTCTGTTCGTCGGGCGACTTGGTGTAGTCATAACCGCCGAGGAACATAGCACCGTAGCCCTGACCGTACTGTGAATCATACTGATATCCGTACTGGAAATAGTTGTTCGCTATCGTGCGATAATAGAAAGAGTATTCCGCTGCGCTGATATCGCCGATATCGCCTATCGTGAGAGCGGCGGCCTTTCTGTATTTTATGCCCGAATTTGAAACCGCAATGCCTGCGATTCCGGCGACGAGAGCGACAATGATAACGACGATGATCGCCGTCTTTGTGCCCTTTGTCATAGCGACTCTGTTGGCTTTTT
>USMJ01000041.1 GCA_900555805.1 uncultured Oscillospiraceae bacterium
GGCGGTTCGAAGTACACAGTCAACTATTATCTCAAGGGAACCGAGACAGCTCTCGCCGAGTCGGTCACGCTGAACGCAACAGCAGGCGAAACCGTCACAGCCGAGCACAAGGAAATCCCGGGCTACGCATATGACGCGTCATCGGTTGACAGCGCAACGGTCAAGGGCGATAACAGCACGGTTATCAATCTTTACTACACCGCAAGAACAGATATCACCGCGACAGTCAGATTCGTTGACAAAAACGGCAAGACTCTTGCAGACGATATCACATTCGAGAACCTCACTATGGCTGAGGAGTTCACATATGAACCTATCGAGATCGCAGGTTATATGACACCCGATCAGTATGCAATAGTTCTTGAGGCTGAAGGCAATGTACTCACATACACCTACACCGCAAGAACCGACATCACCGCAACAGTCAGATTTGTTGACGAAAACGGCAACGCTCTTGCGGAAGATGTCACGGTAACCGGTCTCACCATGGCGACAGAGTTCAAATATGATCCTATCGAAATCAAGGGCTATGTAACTCCGGCTAAGCAGACAATAATCCTTGCGGCTGACGGCAATGTACTCACTTACGAATACAAAGCTATCGAAAACGCCCTCAATTATAATGTCGAATACATCTATGTTGAGAACGGCGAAGAAATCACGATCAAAGCTCCGCAGACCATGAAAGCGACAGGCGGAAAGCAGGTAGAGATCAGCTCCATAGTTGAAGCTATCGGCGGCTACACCTACGATCATGCGGCGGTCAACGGAGAGATAGCAACCGAGTTCACGGTCATCCATGATAACGACACAACGGTTAAACTTTACTATGTCATCAAGGACGGTCAGCATGATGACAACGATCCCGAAAGCGGCGACTGGTACACAGTAACGCTCAAGGACGGCGACGAAGTAATCGGCAAGCTCGAATACAATGTCCGCACCGATATCAAGATCGACGATCTCACCAAGACGGGCTATGTATTCAACGGCTGGATTATTGAATCGACCGACGGCAACTGGGCAGAAGTCGGAACAAATCTCGGTAAGGGTACCGACGGAGTTCTTGACATAGGAACAGGCAGATACGGCCATGTTACGCTCAAGGCCGATTGGCTCAATTCGACCGATAACTACTACAAGATCGTTTACTACTACGGAACGGCAAGAGTTGATGACGGCGTACGCGTCAAGGCTGCGACAGGCGAAGTTATCAGCCTCGCACCGGCTCAGAAGACGGTATTCGGCGGCGAGAATTACGCCCTCTATACCGACAAGGGCAACTACGACAACGGAACAACAGTTGCCGCGGACGGCTCAACCGTTATCGAGATCTACTACGGTATTGATAAGAACGAAAACGGAACGCCCGACGATAAGGATCCCGTCTACACCGTTACCTATAAGTACAACGGAGAGACTGCTACCGAGCAGGTACTCACAGGACTTGTACCGTCAGCGGTACCGAGCAAAGAAACGCTCAACGCGGCGGCACCCGAAGGACAGTGCTTCAAGAAGTGGGACGGCGATGTCACAGCTAAGATAACAGCGGATACAACATTCACAGCTATCTACGCCGAAGACAAGAACGGCAACGACATTCCCGATGATGAGGAAACGCTCTACAAATTAACTGTCAAGTTCGTCTATGCAGACGGAGCAAAGGCAGACGAAGATCATGTTGAAGAAATCCTCTACGGCGTTGACTATTCGTTTGAAGCGCCCGCAAAGGAAGGCTTCGTAGCAGTACCGGCAACAATATCAGGCACAATGCCGAATAAGGATGTCGAAGAAACAATCGTCTATAAGGTTGACTCCAACCACAACGGCACACCCGACGAAGACGAGTTCCACAAACTCACAATCAAGTACGTCTACGCAGACGGAAGTGAAGCAGCAGAAACCTATGCGGCAGAGCTCAAGTTCGGCGCAGAATACAATGTTGAGTCACCGAAGATCACAGACTTCGTAGCTGATAAGCTCAATGTCACGGGTAAAATGGGACTTGAGGATATCGATGTCACAGTCACCTACAAGGCTGACAAGAACAACAACGGTACACCCGACGAAGACGAGTTCCATAAACTCACAATCAAGTACGTCTACGCAGACGGCAGTGAAGCGGCAGAAACCTATGCGGCAGAGCTCAAGTTCGGCACGGGATATGATATTGAGTCACCCGTGATCGCAGGCTATGCGGCAGACAAGACATTCGTAACCGGTATGATAGATATCAACGATGTCGAAATCACTGTCACATATACCGGAATCGAAGACGCTCTTAACTACAATGTTGAATACATTTATGTTGAGAACGGCGAAGAAATCATGATCAAAGCTCCGCAGACCAATAAGGCGACAGGCGGAAAGAAGATAGATGTCAGCTCCATAGTTGAAACTATCGGCGGCTACACCTACGATCATGCGACAGTCAACGGAAAGGCTGCGACCGAGTTCACGGTTATCAGCGATAATGACACAACTGTTACTCTCTACTACGTCATCAAGGACGGTCAGCATGAGGACAACAAGCCCGACAGCGGTGATCACTATAAGATCACATATAATGAGCTCGGCGGAGAACTCAGCGGAGAGTACACCACAGAATACACAGTCAGAGACAACATCACGCTTCCCACTGTTACCAAGACCGGATATATCTTCACAGGCTGGACGGTCACAAAGGTTGAAAACGATTCACCGAACTCATGGTATCTCGGCGTAAACCTCGGCAGTGAGACAGTCAACCTCGGCAACGGTCACTACGGTAACGTAACACTTACCGCAACATGGGTTGCATCAGACAGCACGAAGTACACGGTAGTAACCGTCTACGGCACGGAAACCGTAACCGAGACAAAGTATGGCAAGACAGGTGAGCAGATCACGGTCGACGCCGAAAAGTGGGTCGACAGAAATGACACGACATACTTGCTCGTATCGACTGAGTTTGTACCCGAGGACGGTAAGATCTCGGCGGACGGCAGTTCGGTTGTCACACTTACTTATAAGGTCGACTCCAACAAGAACGGAACACCCGACGAAGACGAGTTCCATAAGCTCACAATCAAGTACGTCTACGCGGACGGCAGTGAAGCGGCAGGAACCTATGCGGCAGAACTCAAGTTCGGCTCAGCATATGATGTTGAGTCGCCGAAGATCACAGACTTCGTAGCTGATAAGCTCAATGTCACGGGTAAAATGGGACTTGAGGATATCGATGTCACAGTCACCTACAAGGCTGACAAGAACAACAACGGTACACCCGACGAAGACGAGTTCCATAAACTCACAATCAAGTACGTCTACGCAGACGGCAGTGAAGCGGCAGAAACCTATGCGGCAGAGCTCAAGTTCGGCACGGGATATGATATTGAGTCACCCGTGATCGCAGGCTATGCGGCAGACAAGACATTCGTAACCGGCATGATGGCTCTCGAAGACATCGAAATCACCGTCACCTACGCCGCGAACAAGGCGACCGTCACATTCCGCTACATGATCAGCGCCCACGACGAAAAAGTCGTCAGGGTCAAGGTCACGCTCGGCGAGGCGGTTCCCGCGAGCGAGATACCTACGGTCGAGACATATCATGACGGCGACTATGACGTTATATTCGTACGTTGGAGTGACAGCGTAACCGAACCCGTCACCTCGGATAAGGAGTTTGTCGCTGTGACCGAGAGAGTCTTTGTCCCGGCTGACTACGAGCTCGACAGAACGGCTGAAAGAGCCGACTTCAAGGGCTTCAACGACGCTGAAGAGCTCGCCGAAAAGATCATGCGCGAGTATGATCTCAGAGACGATATCGTCAGAGATCTCAACAAACTCATAGCTGACGGCTACGTTGACGCCGAAAGCGATCCGAGAACCGTATACGGTCAGGCCCACCAGGACGAAGTCAACGCCGCCGAAAAGGCAATCAGAGATTATATCATCGGTCTTGATAAGGATCGCGACGGCGAGATCGACGACGACTTTATCAAGAAATACACCGTAACCTTCATGGTCGGCGATGTTGCAGGCGCAACGGTCACGGTCAAGAAGGGCGAAAGCGCAAAGTATCCGTCAGACGCTTCGGTAACGCTCACGAAGGGCGCGACAGATGAACTTCACTTCATTTTCACGGGCTTCGGCGACGGCGAGAACTTCTGGGAAGGCGACACCGTCACAAATGTTACCTCCGATATCACGGTCAACGCTCTGTTCGAGGCTGAAGCCCACAGAGGCGGAAGCGCCGACTGCAAGCATAAGGCAACCTGCGAAGTTTGCGGTACTCAGTACGGCAATCTCGGCGATCATAAGTTCGTGACGGTTCCGGCTCAGCCCGCGACCTGCACCGAAAAGGGTCACAACGCTTATGAGAAGTGTACGGTTTGCGGCACGATCAGAGGCGACGCAGGATTCACAAACGCGCTCGGTCACAAGGTTGACTTTGAACATGTTTACAGCACGGGTACGGCGGACGACGGCTCATACACATGGAAATCATATAAGTGTATCCGCTGTGACTATAAGGAAGTTATAATCACGATAATCGCTCTCGACGAAGACGGAAAGCCGGTCAGCGGCGCGGAAGTCAAGGTCGGCGACGAAAGCGGAACGACCGACGAAAACGGAACATTCACCACCAAGCCTCTCGGCGACGGCGAATACAATGTTTCGGTCGACGACAAGAACGGTATGCTTAAGGGCGAGGGTACGCTTTATGTAAACGACGGCAACGTCAGCGGAAGCTTCACAAACGGATCAGGCAGACTGCACAGATACACCTGCGGCAAGTGCCTTTGCCACAGAAACAACATCTTCGGCAAGGTTCTTCGCTGGTTATGCACTCTGTTCTCGGTTCTCTTCCGCAAGCACATCAGATGCTGCCCGGATATGGAATGGTACGGCGGACTTATCAAGTGGCTCACCTGATAAGCTCACACGGCTGAATCTGTAAACCGAATAACACAGGACGCTCCGATTTTCGGAGCGTCCGTCTTTTTTTCATCCTTTTATTTACAAAGCTTGCGTTTTGGTGTATACTAAAACAGAATGGATACGTTTCGGTAAGAACACACCCGGAGCGTACCCGACAGTCTCTTTCAGTGAGGTTTAATTTTTATGAATGAACAGGATATAAAGAAGATATTGCCCGAATGGACCTTGAGCTATATTCTCAGCGAAAAACGCGGCGAAAAGATCTATCAGGCGGAAAGATCATCGGGCGACACGACGAAATATTCGACTATCAGAGCGATAAACATCCCCGCCGACAAGGAGGAATTCGAAGAACTTCGGGCTGAATTCCCCGATGAGGACGAGTTCAAAAAGCATATTGAAAACAAGATGAAGCGCAAAAAGGCCGAGCTTCAGCTTCTCAGAAGTCTCTGCGGAAAGCCCGGTATCGTCAGCATGAGGGAAAGCTATGATATTTCCAATAGCGACGAAACGAGCTATCTCATTGTCGCGAGATATGACTATGTCGAAACGCTTGACAGCTATATCAGGTCAAACGGCCTGACTATCGGCGCGGCTATCAGAATGGGTATCGATATCTGCAAGGGCCTCGAAAACTTCCGAAAGCTCGAGCTGGTTCACGGAAATGTCAGACCCGAGAATATCTATGTCAACGATAACGGCAGGTTCAAGCTCGGCGGTTTCGATATCGACCTTATCGAGAGTAAGAAAGCTATCGCTGCCGGCGACTATGTTTCTTTGCGGTACGCCGCCCCCGAAATGCGCGAGGGAGGGAAGAAGGTATTCTGCTCCGATGTTTACGCGCTCGGCTTAGTTCTTTACAGACTGCTCAACGGCGGCAAACTTCCCTTTGAAAACGAATACGGCAAGGAAAAGGCCGTACAGATGCGCCTTTCGGGCGAACCCATACCGAGACCGGCTTATAACGCAGGAAAACTTACCGATATAGTCATGAAAGCTTGTTCCTATGATCCCAAGGACAGATATGTGACAGGTTATTATATGAGAAAAGCCCTTGAAGGCGCTTTCGAGGAGCTTCAGCAGGCAATTCTCGAAAACAAAGCTGATCTTATCGCCGAAAACTCGTCGCCGATGATGACATTTTCGGACAACAAAAGACCCGATGTAAAGGCCGAGGCTTTCGACGAAAAAGCTTTCGACGAAATGGCGGAGAAAAAGCGCCGCGAGAAAAAGGACGGAAGAAGAAATACAATTCTGGCTATTTGCGCGATGTTCGTTATCCTCGCTTTTTGCGGCGGAGCATATCTCGCCGTCGGAAGAAGCATAGAAAGCTACGGCGTTCATGTTGAGGACGGCTTCGATTATGTCTATGACAATGAAAAGAAAGAGCCTAAAGTCACGCTCAAAGGTCTCACCGAAGGTAAGCAGTTTATCGTCTCCTACTCGAACAACAAGAATATCGGAACGGCGAAGATAACCGTCACCGGTATAGGCAGATTCAGAGGCAAAAAGACAAAGACCTTCAAGATCACCCCCGATATGTGCGAGAATTTTATGGCCTCGGAAGTTACAGACACAACAATAAAGCTGACATGGGACAGCGCTAAGCATAAGCACAGATATTGGCTCTATGTCTATAACGAAGCCACCGATACATGGGACAGAATCAAGGTCGTCAACGGCTCAAGGCACAGTTATACTGTCAAGGATCTCGATCTTGAACCCGGAAAGACATACCGTTTCAGACTGAAGACAGTTTTCGAAAAGGACGACGAACTTTATACAAGCGAATGTGCCGAAACCTCGGTCAAAATCGGAAAACCGGAGGGTAAGAAAAATTGAAAAGACTTGACGGAGTGTTCCCGCTTTGGGGACCGTATTCTAAAAAATACATGGGAATATCCCGAATAGTCGACGAAGACATGAAAAGCGGTGTGAGATTTGATTGCACCGCTTCTCCTGCTGTTTTCGGCTCGGGAGCGAGAGTTCCGAACACGACAGTTCCGTGCGGCTGCCGCGCGTGGCACTGTAACAGCGACTATTCCTACTATTCATACAGATTTGACCTCGAAAACAAAAACGACGTTTATTCCGAGGTCTCATATGTCAGACTTTCTGATGAAGCGACGCTGATAAGAACCGAAATTTTCAACAACACCGAGCTTATCCAGAACTGTCTGATTAACTATTTTATGTCGATCGAATACCGAAGCGACGGATATTGCGCTGTTTCGTTTCCTGACAAATGCCTTGTCATTAAAGCGGATCTCTATGACAAATATGAATATAAGATCAGGCGCCCGTGGGATGAGCAGAACGCCGACGCTGCGAAGAAAGGCGTTTTCACAGACGATAGCTTTTACCTCGGGAGAGGTCTCGGCGACAGAGCGTCAAAATGGCACCTGCCGCATAAATATTTAGCTCCGTTCGGCGGCGAAAAAGGCGACACGGTCAGCTATACCGTCGGAGATAAAGTGAAATTCTCTAACCCCGTTCTCTCCGTCCGATACAGAACGAGCGGAATAAAATACGAGCAGGGAAAAATGGTCGGCGTGACCTATGTTCCGAGCGACAAAAGCGCCGTGTTTATTCTGAACGGCGAAAAAAAGCTCGTTTTCGAGCCGACCGACGAGCTGAAAATCAAACAGTTTGAGCTTGATTTTCTCCCCGAAAAGCTGGAACTCGTCTCCGAGGGCGAGGGCGGAATAGAAATAGACTTCCTCGCCGTGACGGAAAAATCCGACGCCGACAGCATTAAAGCGTACAAAAAATCATATGAATTCAAGCCTCGGATCGAAGTCTCCGACTGCGGCGAAGGCTTGCTATCTAAACTTCAATATGAGAATATAGACGGCGACTATCGGCTTCGTACCTTCGACAAAAACACCCGAATCCGCGCGATAAACACGGGCTGTCTCGAAGACTGCCTGAGCTCCCGGCTTTCGAACAGCGACGAGAGCTTCGACGACCTGACCGAGAGCTTCACCTCGTCGTTCAGGGATAAACACAGCGACCCCGGCTTCTTCCACAATGTTTTGGTACACACGGTTTTCATCGAACCGAACTCCTCGGCGGTAAAGTATGCGGTGGTATCTAAAGGCGAGACCGAATATCTTTCCGAAAGCGAATACGAAAAGATATATCGGCGCGCGGTCGAAAGCTATGAGAGCTTTTCTCTCGGCGCGGTCGGGGAAAAATATGAGCTGAGCAACGAGCTTTTAAAGTCGGCGGCGCTGACCAATGTTGTTTATCCGATTTATAAACACGGCAGATACATAATCCACCATAC
>USMJ01000042.1 GCA_900555805.1 uncultured Oscillospiraceae bacterium
TCGGCAACCTTGAAAACGTCGGCTGGGCGAAAAAGGGCTTTGAATGCCGCTATAACGTCTATATGATGGAGGAATGCCACACGGTCATAGCTCTCGGCGCAGGCGCTGTCAGTAAGCTTAAAAACCCATACGGAAACGAGATCGAAAGGGTATATAATTACAAATACCCGTATGAATATATAAATAAATTCCAAGAGATAATAAAGAGAAAAGAACAAATAACCGAGTTTTGCTCAAAAATACGCAAGGAGTGAGCTTTGTGTCAAAATTCACTGTAAACGGTATCAACGAAAACATAAACGCGGACGCAAACTCCTATATAGAAGAATGTGAAAACGCGTACAGAAAATCGCTTGAAAAAGTCAGCGACAGAATAGTTTCGTCTTCGGGAAGAAAGCTCGTCATGTTGGCAGGGCCCAGCTCGTCGGGAAAAACGACGACGGCGGGGCTGATATGTTCGATGATAACAAAAAGCGGAAGAAACGCGATCACCGTTTCGCTCGACGACTTCTATAAAGACCAGCGTTTCGCCCCGAAATTCGACGACGGTTCGCCCGACTTTGAAACGGTTCATGCGCTCGATATCGAAAAGATAGACGAGTGTCTGAAAAAGCTGATAGTCACGGGCGAAGTCATGCTCCCGAAGTTTGACTTCACGACGAGAACGCCGATAGAAAATGCCAAGAAAGTCGAAATCGGCGAAAACGATGTTGTTGTCGTCGAGGGTCTTCACGCCCTCAATCCGCTGATAACCGACGGACTCGAAAACGAGGAGCTTATCAAGCTCTATGTCAGCGTTTCCTCAAGAGTTTACGATGAAGGTAAGGTCATCTTCACCAAAAGAGACATCAGATTTGTCAGGAGAATGATAAGGGATTATCAGTTCAGAAACAGTCCTGTCGACTTTACATTCTACCTTTGGAAGGGGGTCAGAACGGGCGAGGACAGATATCTGTTCCCGTTTAGCGACAGAGCCGACATTAGGATAGATTCAATTCATCCGTATGAGCTTTGCGTGTATAAGGAACTTGCGACCGAGCTTCTTTGTCACATAAAGAGCGACAGCGTCTATTATCCGCAGGCGCAGAAGCTCATCGAAAAGCTCGAAAAGCTCCAATCGCTCGATAAGAGCAAAATCCCGGATAATTCGCTTTTGCATGAATTTATGGGTTAAAGAAAGGAAAGTGAATATGGCTACAAGAAAGAAGCAAAATCTGCTTAACGCAGCTACCGTCCTTGTTGTTTCGACCATGATAGTCAAGGTCATCGGCGCGATATACAAAATACCGCTCGTCTGGATCATCGGCGAAACAGGCAAGGGCTATTTCCAGCAGGCATATGACATCTATATGCCGTTCTACACGATCTCGATGGCGGGTCTGCCCGTCGCGATCTCGAGACTTGTCTCGGAGAGTATAGCCGAGAACAAGTTCCGTCAGGCTCAAAAGATATTTAAAACCGCCCAGAAGATATTCCTTGCCGTGGGCGCATTCGGAACGATTCTTCTGCTTGCCATAGCGTACCCCTATTCAAAGTTTCTCATCAAAACGCCCGAGAACTTCGTCAGTATCGTCGCCATCGCTCCCTGCATCTTCTTCTGCTGCATGATGTCGTCATACAGAGGCTATTATGAGGGCACGAGAAATATGTATCCGACAGGCGTTTCGCAGGTCATAGAGGCGGCGGGAAAGCTCGTTTTGGGTCTTGCTATGGCGTACGGGGTAACGACATACGGAATTAAAGTTTTCCGCGCGGCGGACGGTCAGAGCATAAAGCTGTTCGGAACTCTCGTCACGACCGAGCAGGAAGCTTTGAGCGCGATATATCCTTATGCGGCAGCCGCGGCGGTCTTCGGCGTCACGATAGGCTCACTCTGCGGTATGCTCTATCTTATGATCAGAAACAGGATAAGCGGCGGAGCGTTCACCCGTGAAGAGCTTATCAATTCTCCCGAGCCCTTAAGCGGCAAGGAGACAGCGAAGAAGATTATCAGAATAGCCGTACCCGTAGCGATAAGCTCGGTCGTTCTCAGCGTCAGCAATTTCATCGACTCCGTCACGGTCAAGAACAGACTTGCATACGCTATGGAGATCGGCGCGGACACGATAAAACAGATGTATTCATGGTCGCTTGACACGGCGCAGGTGCTTGACAAAGATATTCCTACATATCTTTACGGCGTCTACGGCCTTGCGATCGACGTTAAGAATCTTATCCCGACGATAACCATGGCTCTGGGCGTCAGCGTTATACCGATGCTTTCGGCGGCTTGGCTTCGCAAGGATAAGAAAGCGATAAAACAGAACATTGACTCCGTTTTCAGAGTAACCATGCTCATAGCCATGCCGGCAGGCTTCGGACTTGCGGCTCTGTCAACACCCGTAATGCAGCTGCTTTACGGCATGAAGAGACCCTCGACCGTACCTATAGCAGGACCCATACTTTTCGCTTATGCGCTTCCCATGGCGTTCTACGCTATCTCCACTCCGCTGACGAATATGCTCCACGCCGTCAACAGAATGGACGTTCCCATAAAGTCGATGGTTTTAGGCTCGATAACGAAGATCATTCTCAACTTCGTCCTTGTCGGAAATCCGAATATAAATATAAAGGGCGCGCCATACAGCTCGCTTGCCTGCTACGCCGTTATAGTTATCTATAACCTCGTCGCGCTTATAAGGGAGACGAAGGTCAAACCCGATTTCGTTTCGGTATTCCTGAAGCCCCTGATATCGGGCGCAATGTGCGGAGGCGCAGCATACCTCGCGTACGGCTTATTACACACAAAGCTCGCGCTCGGAAACACTATCGCAACGGCTGTTTCGATAGTCATCGGCGGCGTTGTCTACTTTGCGATGTTGCTTATTGTTAAAGGATTCGCAAAAGATGACATAGAAATGTTGCCAAAAGGGGAAAAAATTGCAAAAGTACTTGAAAAACTTAAATTATTAGGGTAAAATATCTTAAGGTGATAAGTTATACTTTTTTCGCTTATTGCCGCGAGGTGTTTAAATGATTGACGGTTTCAAATTCAAGGATAAATACGGCGCATATGATCTCGTCGAGATAATGCGGATTCTCCGAACGCCCGAGGGCTGCCCTTGGGACAGGGAGCAGGATCACCAAAGCATCAAGAAGAACTTTATCGAAGAAACCTATGAGGTTGTCGAGGCTATCAACAAAGACGACAAAGATCTTCTTTGCGAAGAGCTCGGCGACGTGATGATGCAGGTCGTCTTTCACGCCCAGATGGAAAAAGAAAAAGGGAACTTTGACTTTGACGATGTATGCGACGGAGTGTGCAAAAAACTTATAGTCAGGCACCCGCATGTTTTCGCAAACGACAGCGCTGAAACTTCCGACGACGTTCTTGTCAAGTGGGACGAGATCAAACAGAAAACCAAAAATCAGAAGACTCAGACCTCGGCGATGAATTCCATACCGCGAGAACTTCCGGCTCTTATGAGAGCGGAGAAGGTTCAGAAGAAAGCCAAAAAAGTCGGCTTCGACTGGGACGATATATCGGGAGCTTTCGATAAGGTCGGCGAAGAAACCGAGGAACTTAAACAAGCCGTTAACGGCGGTACCCCGGACGAGATCTTCGACGAACTCGGCGATCTGATATTTTCGGTCGTTAACGTCGCAAGGTTTGTCAAAGCCGATCCCGAAGAAGCTTTGACCCACGCCACGGATAAGTTTATCGGTCGGTTCCAAAAGGTCGAAACGCTCGCAAAAGAGCGA
Source organism: uncultured Oscillospiraceae bacterium (assembly GCA_900555805.1). Taxonomy (GTDB): domain Bacteria; phylum Bacillota; class Clostridia; order Oscillospirales; family Acutalibacteraceae; genus UBA6857. The sequence goes on from USMJ01000042.1 coordinate 3,742, forward strand.
AATATCGACATGAAGAATTCGACCATAGACGAACTGGACAAGCTGTGGGAAGAAGCCAAAAAAGACACAGGAAACCAATAAGGACAACGCTCCTTATGGAAATATAATTTTGGAGGAACATACACAATGAATAAAACTGAATTGGTAAATGCAGTTGCTCTCAAGAGCGAGCTTACAAAGAAGGACGCCGACAAGGCAGTCGCAGCAGTTTTCGACGCAATCAAGGAAGCAGTTGCAGCAGGCGAGAAGGTTCAGCTTATCGGCTTCGGCACATTTGAAGCTAAGGAAAGAGCAGCAAGAGAGTGCCGCAACCCGAGAACGGGCGAGACGATCACCGTTGAGGCTTCAAAGGTTCCCTCATTTAAGGCCGGTCAGGGCTTTAAGGACGCTGTTAAATAATTAAACGGCAAATGTTTGACCTGCGCTGAAAGCGCAGGTCTTTTTCGTTTATGTCGGAAGTTGGTGATGCCGGTCGCAGGATATGCCGGAGGCAAAAGGTTTCCCCGAAGGGGAAACAGGCGAGGGCGTAGCCTCGGCTCTTCTGCGCGAAGCGCAGAAGCTTTTGCCCTGCACTCGCTTGCCGCGAGCGGAAAACCCGGGCTGTTTTGGAACTGCGATGCCGCCCCGGAACGGAGGCGGCGAGCATACACACATGGATGGCAGACTTGTAATTTGGGCTAACTTCATAAAAGGCAAAACCCACGCTTTGCTTGCAAAGCGTGGGTTTTGCCGTCCCGAAGTCAGATGAAATTCGGTCTTTCCGATCAAATGCCGATGACGGGGGACAGCATATAACTGCATAGTCTGTGCAGTTCCGACCGCAAAATCTCATCTCACCGACCTACGGCGGCGCACAAATGCGCGCCGCCTTCTGCCACAATACGAATCCCTGCACCCGCGGCGGCTTTCTAAGCGACGCCTTCGCCATAGGCTAACGCCTATGGCTGTGCCGTCACAGAAAGCCGCCCCCGTCGGGCTTCGCCCAACCTCCGACCGCCAAACTTTCTCAAAGCACAAACCTTCCCGTACCGAATAAACAAAAACACCCCTCGGCTTGAAACCGAAGGGCGTGACTGTATGTAGTTGTAGTATCTTAAGCCGCGATAAACAGTATGCTCGTTCCGAGAAGAACCTGACCGATGAAGTAGGTCGCGATATTGAATATCTTGAGCGGTCTGTTCTTTTCCTGACCGCCGAAAAGGTTGAGCGCGAGCGTGAAGTCTGACATGACGAACATCAAAGCGCCGATGCCGACAGTGCAGATAGTCGCAATGTCATTGTCAAAGCCCTCAAGGAAGAATCTTCCGCTGAGCTGAACTGCCGTGACAAGCATCGTCGATATCGTGACCGCATACAAAGCAACCGGTACGGTCGCGATGCCGAACTTCATCTTCGTCTTGACCGCATAGATGACAAGGAAAATGAGTATCAGAACTATCGCTATTATAGCTCTGTAATCGAACACCTTCGCCTGTGGCAACTTGTCCTTCAGAGCCTTGCCGAAAGCTATGATGAAGAAGATGTGACCGATAAGGAAGCTGAGAAGTCCGATTCCGAAAATGACCTGCTTGTCTGTGATGAGGTGCAGAAACAAATCGCCCAAGGCGCCGAAAATCAAACCGATAAGCATAAACTTGGCGTACTGTGAATAGTTGTGAGCCCAGACCATGCAGCAAACGCCCGTGATGAGAAAGAGCGTCGAGCAGACCATCTTGAGCCTGAAAGATTTCCAACACTTCTTCGGCCATGAATACTTCAAAAACAGCGGTACAAACACAAATTCGAGCGCAACCGCAATCGCGTAAATAATTTTAACTGCCATATTATCCTCCTGAATAAAAATCGGGCAGGGTCTCTGCCCGAAAATGATTTACTTTATTGAACCGTTGTGAACCGGATCCGCGAACGGGTTGGCGAGCGGAATGACGCGGCTGGCGAGGTTCGCGATGAGATCCGAAGATATAACGTTCTTGACCGACTCCTTGACGTTGTCGAGCATGACGCTTGACGGGGGAAGGGTCGACGGCTCCATCGAGACCTTGTTGCCGTCCTTGAATCTGAAGACAAGTCTGCGCTCGGCGACGGTTTCGACAGGTCTTATCTGAACCTCGAGAACGCTCTCACTCGTCCAGGCCGCTGTCGCCGCCGTCGTGTAGGCTACGCCGCCGAGAACGATCTTGTCGAAGCGATATTCGCCGTCCATGCCGACGAGGATCGTGTTTGTCTCGTCGCCCTCCGACCATGTCATGACCATGTCGCTCTCACGGAATTGGAAACGAACATTGCTGATATTTCCTGCCTTGTCTTTCTCCATAAAGACGGAAGCGAGCGGAAGAATGCTGACAGGCATTCCGAGTACCGTTAAAATGTGTGCTTTGCCGAACACAAGTCTACGGCCGTTGAGTGAGTTCTCGAGGAAGCTTCTCGGTGCTTTCGGGAGCTTTTCATAAGGCTTTATGGCGATTTCGACGCTTTCGGCGTTCTTATCGTCGTCTATAAAAGCTTTCGGGAAGTGGTGCCAGATAGTTTCTCTCATATCGTGCTCGTTGATATTACCGCCGTTGACAGCGATAACAGCGTCGATGTCCTCAAATACAATGCCGAACTGAGAGAACATTCCGTCGGCTCTGTATGAGTTTTCATATCCGCCGTTTCTCCAGAAGCAGTAGCCGTAGCCGTTCATACTGTCATAGTCGCCGTTGCTCTTGGGCGAGCAGTCGGCGATGGCTTTCGTTCCGTCGACAGTCCAATATTCGGGTATGACCTGCTTGCCGTTGTATACGCCGTGCTGCTTGTAGCAAAGGGCAAACTTGGCGAGATCTTCAAGCTTGAGGAACAGTCCCCAGCCGCCTGCCTCGATTCCTCTCGGACAGGTTTCCCAATAGGGGACGTCTATGCCGAGCGGCTCATAAAGTCTCGGAGTGAGAAATTCTGTGACGCTCATGCCCGTGAGCCTGTGGATCATAGCGCAAAGAACATACATGTTCTCACTTATGTATAAGAATTCCGTACCCGGTTCAAACGCCCACGGCGAATTGACGAAATCTTCAAGCCATGTGTCCTTCGTTCTGTCAAGCATGGGACTGACGGATTTGCCGCCCTGCATCGTCAGAAGATGGAACACGTTAAGCTTATCGAGATAAGCGTCAAACTTTGTGGGACGAAGCTCGGGGAACACATCAAGAAACTTCGTTTCAAGGCTCATATATCCCTCTTCAATCGCAAAGGCGATAGCGGTTGACGTGAAGCTCTTACTTACCGAGTACATCATATGAGGAATGTTCGGACCGTAGGGAGCCCTGAACGCTTCGCATGCGACCTGACCGTGTCTGACGACCATGACGCTGTGAAGCTCAAGTCCTTTTTCGAGACATTCGTCAATGAAAGCCTGAACCTCTTTCGAGTCGACGCCGACCGATTCGGCGGTTTTGGCTCTCGGGATGTCAAGCGATTTCTTCTTAACTGAAACTGACATATCTTTTCCTCCTGTATCCAAAATCAGCTTATGACGGCGATTTCGCCGCTTTCTTTTTACGCTGCATTTTATATGTGTACACCTGACCTGCGACGATGGCCGCAGTGACGAGAATGACCGCAATTATTTTGCCCGCTGAGATTTTCAGAACGCCCTTGCGGACGTGGTTCTCGTTGCTGACCGAAAGATCGTTCAGCGCGAGCGTGATGTTGTGCTTCGCCTCGGCGAGCGCTTCATGGGATGAAAGCGTGGTCAGAGCCTGAGCCGCGACAGCTTTAGCGTCCGATATCTCCTGTAAGCTCTTGGCAGAGCAGTTGTTTTTGTCGAGCTTCTCGGCGCTTGCCGTTAAAGCCATAAGCTCGGTTCGAAGCGACGAGATCCTGCCGATATAATTGACCAGTCCCTTGATGTCGTTGGTCTCTATAACGCTGTATCCTCTGTCGATAAGATCGTTCCAAGTGCTTTCCGTGTCGGTTCTCTGACCGCACAGATCCGGGTCGTACGTCGAAATCATCGCTCTCGTCATATAGTTATTCTTCCCGAAAGCGGAGAGCATCGACTTGTTGAATATAACGCCGAACGGGTTCTTTGTTCCGAGTTCGACGATAGCGCAGCCCGCCTTACTCAAAGAAGTGACATAGCTTCTCGCGTTGAAAATGATGTTGCCGTAATAGCTTCCGACTATGCGAAGCGCGCCGCCTGTGAGGGCGAGAAATTCCTTGATGTCACCCTTTGAAGCGTCGGTTCTGATGACCGTGTTTGATACGGCGTCTTTATCTACAATGTACGAGTAAAGCTCCTTGCGATATTCCCATCCGTCGTCGATTATGAGTGTTCTGTCGAATCTCTTAGCGGCGTCAACAGCGTCCGCGAGGTCGCAAAGTCTGTTGTCCGACAGCGCACCGAACGAATCGGTTATACGGATCTGAGAGACCTGTTCGAGCGACAGGGCGCTTATAAGCTGACCCC
>USMJ01000043.1 GCA_900555805.1 uncultured Oscillospiraceae bacterium
CATGGTGCATCTGACAGGAATCGAACCTGCATGTCTTTCGACAATGGATCCTAAATCCATCGTGTCTACCAATTCCACCACAGATGCATATTTGACTTCGCTATTATACTAAACGGTAAGTCGTGCGTCAACCGATTGAGAATAAACGGCTGCCGCAGGTTGTGCAGCAGCCATAATAAACTTTACGGTATGAATTACTTGCCGAAGATGTTATTCTTGCCCTTGAATATCGGGAGAATCTCCCCGTCATCGCCGTCGTTGTCATCGAAAACCGACGCGCCCTTTGACGGAGTGTGAACGGACTCGGCGGCAGGAGCAACGGCGGCCTTGGCTGAATCGCTCTGAGCCTGCTTATCGAAAGCTTCTCTGAACGCGCGGAGAATATCACCGTTGACTGCGCCTGTCGGGGTGGTCGGCGTGAACGGAGAATTTGACGGCGTGTTGCCGATTATATTCTGCTGTGTCTCGTTCTGATGAGACGGTGTGTTCTGAAGTAAGTTTTCGTTCTTGAATCCTGTCGCGATAACGGTGATGAGCATTTCGTCGCCCATATCCTCATCGAAGACAGAACCGAATATGATGTTCGCGTCGGGATGCGTGTTCTGAGAAATCAGATCGCCAGCTTCCTCGATCTTGTCAAGAGGCATGTCCGAAGAACAGGTAACGTTGATGATAACGCCGCTTGCGCCCTCGATCGTTGTTTCGAGAAGCGGACTTGTGATAGCCTTTTCGGTGGCTTCGGCCGCGCAGTCTGCGCCCTTGCCTCTGCCGATACCCATATGGGCTCTGCCTGCGTCCTTCATGACGCTCTTGATGTCGGCGAAGTCAAGGTTGATATAACCGGGAACCTTGATAGTGTCGGAAATGCTCTTAACGCCCTGCCACAGGACTTCGTTGGCCTTGCCGAATGCGTCACGAATGCCGAGCGACTTATCGCCTAAAAGACGAAGTCTTTCGTTCGGGATAACTATAAGGCTGTCGACGTTCTTTTCAAGCTCTTTGATACCCTCTTCAGCCTGAACCATACGCTTTCTGCCTTCAAATCTGAACGGCTTTGTGACGATACCGACAGTGAGAATGCCCATTTCCTTAGCGATCTCGGCGACTATCGGAGCTGCGCCCGTGCCTGTTCCGCCGCCCATACCTGCGGTGATGAAAACCATGTCCGTGTTCTTGAGAACTTCGGATATCGCCTCTCTGCTTTCTTCCGCGGCTTTGCGGCCGACTGTCGGGTCGCCGCCTGCGCCCATACAGCCTGTTGTCTTTTCGCCTATCTGAATTTTATGAGTTGCCTTTGAATTTTCAAGAATCTGGCGGTCGGTGTTTATAGAAATAAACTCAACGCCGACAATACCGGCGTTAACCATGCTGTTGACGGCGTTTCCGCCGCCGCCGCCGACACCGATGACTTTTATCTGGTTATATGCAATGTATTCATTGTCAATTGCGAAACCCATTAAACTTCCCCCTAATATGTAAATTGCAAGTAATATCTATCTGAAGTCGTCCGTTTTTTAGCGCACAAATTCAATTATATAGGTGATTATATCATAGCTTGACTGAAATATCAATAATATAAATTAAAAACTTTGTTTGAATTTTATATATGATTTTGACTATTTTGACGGTTTTTATCCTTTTTTGTCGTCGGCGGTTTTCTTTGCGGCCTTATTGTCCGTCTTATTATCCGACTTATTTCCGCCTTTATTGTCGTCATTTTTAGCGGCAACGGTCGTGTTTATTTCCTTTTCGGTGAAGAAAGCCTTGGTCACACTCTTGAGGTTGATGACGCCTTCGGTTTTCTTGTTCTCCTTGTCGAGCTTCGCGATTATCTCTTTCGCCATCCTGAGTTTCGAATTCATGTCGCTTCTTGAGCCGAATTCGAGTTTTATTCTTCCGCCGTACACCGCGGTGAGCATATTTATATCGGTCACATCCGCCTCGGTCAGTTTGACGCCGCTCGCTTCCGCCTCGGCGACTATCTCTTTGGCGGCTTCATAGCTCTCGGGCGATTTGACCGTCAGGGTCGTTCCTGCCTTGGTGTTCAGCGTTTGGACGCCTTTTATAAGAACCGTGTTTCCCCTTTTGGCGGCGTGTTCCTCGAGGACCTTATCGTTCCCGTCAATTAAGATATAGCTTTTGTTTGCCGATATTGAGTACACGGGAAGTGTTTCCGTTATCACAATTTCGACGCCCGACGGAATTTTTCTTACTACCTTTGCGCTTCCGACATAAGGAAGCGCGGCTGAAAGCTTTTCGGTCACGCTTTGCGACGTCGTTCTCCACAGATTGTCCCCCGCGTGTACTTCGGCCGCCTCAATTACCTGCTCGGCCGCGTACCTTGTATCGCCCGAAACGGTTATGGTTTCTATCTTGAACAGAACGGTCAGCGACAGCGTTATCAAAACTCCGACGGCGATTATGACCGCGAAGATCATCGCTTTCACGACATTTTTCTTCCGTCTCTTGCGCGCGCCTTTGGCGTAGTCGCGCCTGCGCTCGTCGTTTGAACGGTAGTCGGCTTTCCGCTTGTTTTTCTTCTTGTTTTTAGCTTTTTTCGGCGCGGGCTTGTTCTGCGCTGACGGCTGTCTTCCGCCGTCGGGAGCTATCGGGCGCTCGCGGTCGGCAGAGGTGAAATTTCCCTGCTTTCTCGGAGCGTCGTAGACATATTTTTCGCCCGTTATCCACTTGCGCCTTTCCTCGGCGAGCTGTTGGGCTCTGCGCCTTTCGTCGTTTATACTCTGAGGTCTGTTATATTCATTTTGGTTTTTTCTTTCCCAATCTTTCATGTTTTAACCTCGCTTGATGTCGGCTCCGATGCTTTCAAGAGCCGTTTCTATCTTCTCATATCCCCTGTCGATATGCTGAATCTGCGTTATTTTTGTTGTACCTTCGGCTCTGAGCGCCGCCACAATGAGCGCTCCGCCGCCGCGAAGATCCGTCGCTTCGACCTTTGCGCCGTAGAGCTTTTTCACGCCGTCTATAACGGCGACTCTGTCCTCTATCCTGATTTTCGCCCCCAAGCGCAAAAGTTGGGGTACGTGTTTAAATCTTGATTCGAATATATTCTCGACTATAACGCTCGTTCCGTCAGCTTTTGTCGCCATAGCCATGACGGGAGCCTGAGCGTCGGTCGGAAAGCCGGGATAAGGCATAGTTCTGACGTTTCTTATCGGTCTGAGCCTTTCGGGAGCTTTGATTCTCAGCGAGTTCTTGCCGATATTCACCGAGCATCCGCTTTGTTCAAAGACAGAGACAACGCTTTTTAAGTGAAGCGGAATTATATCGTCGATCAGGACGTCGCCGCCTGCCGACGCGACGGAAGCCATATATGTCGCCGCCGTTATTCTGTCGGGTATAACTCTGTATTCACAGCCGTGAAGCTTTTCGACGCCGACAATCCCGATAGTTCCGTCCGAGCCTATGTTTATTTTGGCGCCGCACTTGTTGAGAAAATCGACAAGAACGGCTATTTCCGGCTCTCTTGCCGCGTTATATATGTTTGTCACGCCGTCCGACACGGCGCAGGCGAGTATTATGTTCTCCGTCGCTCCGACAGACGGGAACGGAAGATCAATATTTCTGCCCGTGAGCCTGCCGTTTCTTTTACAGCTGAGCTTTCCGTGGCTTTCGTCTATTTTCGCTCCGAGAGCTTTGAGGGCGGAAAGATGTATGTCTATGGGACGAAGCCCGATCTCGCAGCCGCCCGGCGTGTACATTTCGGCTTCACCGAGCCTTGAAAGCACGGAGCCCAAAAAGACGATCGACGACCGCATTTCGCGCATCAGGCTTTCGGGTATGTCGCACCTTGTCAGAACCGAAGAATCGACTGTTACCGTGCCGCCGCTTCTTTCGACCTTACAGCCGAGAAATTCAAGAATTTTCACCGCCGCCGTGACGTCGGTCAGATCGGGGCAGTTATGTATCACGCACACTCCGTTCGTGAGAATAACAGCCGCAAGCAACGGCAGACAGCTGTTTTTTGAGCCGTGAACTCCGATTTTTCCTTTGAGTTTTTGACCGCCTTTGACGATTATACTTTCCACTCAAAACACGACCTTTCAACCGTAGACTGTTGTATTCTATGCTGAAAATCGCTTTTGAGTGATTATTTAAGCCTTGCCGTTCTTCGCGAGACCGACGACGATGTCGGCTATTTTCGACTTGGCGTCTATCATCGCCATAGCCTTGGCGTTTCTGCCTATCTGTTCTCTCTTTTCCCTGTTATGAGCCAGCTCGTCCACTTCTTTTATGAGCTTTTCGCCCGTCAGGTCTTTTTCTTCTATGATTATAGCCGCGCCGTTGTTGACAAGCGCCATTGCGTTGTGGTACTGGTGGTTTTCGGCGACATTCGGGGACGGCACTAATATCGAAGCCTTTCCGAGAGCTTCGATTTCGCTTAAGGACGACGCGCCCGCCCTGCAAACGACAATGTCGGCGGCGCTCATGCAAACGTCCATATCGCTTATGTATTCCCTGATCTCGATATTCTTATGGCTATCGAGATCGACGCCGTTTTCTTTTATTTTATCGGGTACCCAAAGTCCGTATCTGCCCATAGAATGCAAAAAGCGGTAGCCTTTTTCGTCGGCGCGCTTTGAGATAAGTTCGACCGCCGCCTCATTTATGGCTTTCGCACCGAGCGAGCCGCCCATGGAAAGTATGAGTACCTCATCGTCTTTTATGTTCATTTCGGCTCTGGAAAAGTCTCTGTCGGCGCGGAGCATTTCGCCCCTGACGGGAAGCCCCGTGAGAACGCACTCGTTCTTCGAGTCGAAGTATTTTCTGACGCTTTCGACGGTTATCATGACCCTGTCGACATGCTTGGCGAGGGCTTTGTTCGTTACGCCCGGGAAAGCGTTCTGCTCGTGAATAGCCGTCGGGATACCCATTTTATAGGCGCACCGCAGGACGGGACCCGAAACATAGCCGCCGAAGCCGATGACGACGTCAGGCTTAAAATTTCTGATTATCTTCTTGGTCTGGAACGAGGAAGATATCAGATAAAACAAGGTCCTGATATTTTTGGCTATATTTTTGAGGGTTATCTTTCTCTGAAAGCCCGATATTGATATAGTGGCAAAGTCAAAGCCCGCCTGAGGGACAAGCTTTGACTCCATTTTGTCTTTTGTTCCGACGAACAGTATTTCGCTGTCGGGATATTTTTCTCTGATCTCGCCCGCGACGGCGAGAGCCGGATTTATATGGCCGCCCGTTCCTCCGGCGGCAAACAGAAATTTCATCTGTGATACCTCGCTTATGTTTTTTCTATGCTGCTGTTTCTCGACACGGATAGGATAAGCCCCATTTCCGCGAGCAATATGACAAGCGAACTTCCTCCGTAGCTGAAGAACGGAAGGGATATACCCGTGTTCGGTATCGCGTCGGAAACGACGGCGATATTGAGAATGACCTGTATGCCGACCTGAAGAGCTATACCCATAGCGAGCATTGAGCCGAAAACGTCCTTGGCCTTGACGGCTATTCTGAACGCTCTGAAAACAAGAGCCGCGAACAGACAGATTATAACTATCGCTCCGACAAATCCGAGTTCTTCGCAGATTATGGCGAAGATGAAGTCGTTCTGCGGCTCGGAAACATACATATGTTTCTGTCTTGAGCCGCCGAGACCCAAGCCGAACGGGCCGCCCGAGGCTATCGCTCTCAGGCTCTGGTTCGTCTGCCATCTTTTTCCGAGAGGATCGTAGCCCTTATCGAGCCACGCTATGATTCTCTGTCCTGCGTAGCCCGGAAGTATATCCGGCTTTTTGATGACGATTATCACGGCGAGTGCGACGAAAGCGGCGAGAATGACAAAATAGCCCTTTTTGACGCCGCCGAGCCACATCATGCCGACGCCGATGAGGAACACGAGAATCGTACACGATATGTGATTTTCAATGATTATCAAAGCGCAGACGACGGAAATAATCAGCGTGTACCACAAAGTGAGAACCATAGACATGGTGCTCGCGTCTTTATAGAACACTCGGCATTTCGAGGTAAAATTGTCGTCTATCTTATGCAAAAGCGGCGAATTCGGAACTTTCTTGGAACCAATCATGCCGTATTGTCTCGCTATGTTGTAGGCGAGGAAAAGTATCAGTCCGAACTTCGCAAGCTCAGACGGCTGAAAGTTAATGGGACCTATTTTGAGCCACCGCTTGAAGTCGTTATCCTTATGGAGGTTGACCAAAAATGTGATTATCAAAAGAAGTACCGAGCCGCCGTAACCCAAAAAGGCAAGCAGGCCGTTCAGTCTCTTATAGTTGAATCGGCTGACCAAAAACATTATGACTATTCCCGCAACGGCGAAAGCCGCCTGTTTTTTGATATACCAAAGTTCGTCTCCGCCGTGTCTATAGTACGCATCGGTGTATCCTGCTGAAAACATCATGACAAGCCCGATGCAAAGCAAGATGAAAGTCAAAATGACAAACGGGGCGTCGAGCGTTCCGCTTATCGTCCAGCGGTTGAGAAATTTTCTTACCTTCATGCCGCTCTCCTGAGCCTTTTTGACGGACTCTTCCCTTTCGCGGCGAAGCCCTTCTTCTTTCATCGCCTTTTCTCGCTCGCGCTGTCTCGCCCTTTCTCTGCGAGGGTCGTTATACGGATTTCTGACGTTATTCTGTTTTGCGTAGTCTCTCCCTGCCATTCGTATCCCTCCGATCGGGCGATATGCAACGAAGTTACATTACCCTTTTGTCTCCGAAATAGATAATTATTATGCCCAAAATGCAGGCGACGGCGTTCACAGCCGTGAAAATTCTGACGATCTTTTTTTCGTTCCAGCCGCACATCTCAAAGTGATGGTGTATCGGCGCCATTTTAAAGACCTTTTTGTGTCTTATCTTTATACTGCCTATCTGAATAACGTCGCTCATGGCTTCGACAACATAGATGAAGCCGAACAGAACGAGTATGAGCGGCATATCGATCGCATAAGCGAGAGCCACGACAAGTCCGCCGAGGAACATTGAGCCTGTGTCGCCCATCATGACTTTGGCGGGATAATGGTTCCAGATAAGGTATCCGGCGCATCCGCCGACCAAAGCCGCCGCGAGTATGCTGACGCTCGTTGTCTTATAAAGTATCGCGGCTATCGTGAAAGCTAGCGCGGTGACGAGCGTCACGCTGCCGCAAAGTCCGTCTATTCCGTCGGTGAAGTTGACGGCGTTTATCGCGCCGTAGATAACGCAGACACCGAATATCCAATAGAAGAAGTGCATATCGACAGAGCCGACGAACGGAACATACATTGCGCTTCCGTTGACTTTGTAGTAGCAGTAGAGATAAGCCACGGCTATTATCAGCTGAGGTATGGTCTTCTGAATTTCGGTGAGACCGAGATTGCGCTTCTTGACGACCTTGATATAGTCGTCGGTGAAACCGATAAGCGAGAAAAGGAAAGCTAAAAGCAGTCCGCCCCATATTTTGACAGACTCGATATTCTTCATCTCGCCGGCAGGCGAAAACGCGCTTTTGCCCATGCCCTTGCAGACTAAGGCCGTGACGACAGTCGAAAGCGCGACGCCTATTATGAACATGATACCGCCCATAGTCGGCGTGCCCTGCTTTTTAGCGTGCCACTTGGGTCCGATATCGACCAATATCATCTGACCGAATTTCAGCTTATGCAGGAGCGGTATAACACCGTAACCTAAAAGCCATGTGACGACAAACGCGATGAGAAGCGACATAACGCTTGCAACCGTAATACTCATTTTACCAAATCCTCTCTGTTGCGCCGATATGCGATAAACAACATATAACGCTTAGTTTTCCTTTTGTCTTCGGAGATACTCAGCGACCTTTTCTCTCTCGTCATAGTGAATTTTTTCTTTGCCGATTATCTGGTAGGTCTCGTGACCCTTACCGGCAAGGAGTATTATATCATGTTCTTTCGCTATACTCAAGGCAAATTCTATCGCGCTCGTTCTGTCGACCTTGACATATGTCTGATGAACGCTGCCTTTCATACCTTCGAGTATATCGTTTATGATGCCTTCGGGGTCCTCGGTTCTCGGATTGTCCGTCGTGACGACGGCTATATCCGAAAGCTCGGCGACGGTTCTGCCCATGATCGGGCGCTTAGTTTTATCCCT
>USMJ01000044.1 GCA_900555805.1 uncultured Oscillospiraceae bacterium
AATATACGGCAGGAGAATTATAACCGTTGCTCGTGTATGAGCCTTTGTCGATGTTAACCGTTCCGCCGCCTCTGTCGGAGCGGATAGCCGCCGACGAATTGCCCGAAGTTTCGACTGTAAGATTTTCCGCGTTGGTCGTTCCGCCGCCCGTGGTCTGTATTCCGCCTGAGTTATCCCTCGTCGTGGTAATGGTCGAATCCGAAATATTTACGGTTGTTCCGCTTCCGTAGCTGAATACGCCGTTGCCGTTCTGCGCCGAAGATGTTACGGTCACATTCTTGACAGTTACTGTTGCGCCGTTTGTGGCAAGCAGAGCCGCATTAACTCCGTAGAAATCGCCGTTTTCCGTGTTTGAAGTAGAGCCCGCGCTCTTATCAACAGTTATTCCGTCCAGCGTAACTGTTGCGCCGTCCACACAAAGAGCGTTTTCGTCATCGCCTGTTGATGTGTATGTCGTTTCGCTGACAGAGCTGTCAGAGTCGATAGTGTTTGCACTGCTGCCCTGTGTGACTGTCGATGAGCCGCCGCCCTGCGCGGAGCTTTGTGTGGATATCTCGGCTTTGGACGCCTTGCCGTTATCGTCAAATGTTACTGTCAGGATATCGTCAACGGCGATCTTGCTTACCGATACAGTTTCCGAATCCTTTGTGATTTCGGCGTTTTTAAGATCGACCGTTACAGTTGCGCCGTTTTCGGTGAATGAACTGCCGCCCTGCATATCGGGAGGTGTTCCGCCGTTTGAGTTGTCTCCGCTCGGCTTTTCGGGTGGCTGATTTGAGCCGTTGCCCTGCTGTCCGTTCGCCGAAGTGTCGCCGCTTTGCGACTGACTGTCGGAAGAATCTGCTGACTGTGTACCTGAATTGTTATCGCTCGGCTTTTCAGGCGGCTGATTTGAGCCGTTGCCCTGCTGTCCGTTCGCTGAGGTGTCGCCGCTTTGTGGCTGACCGTCGGAAGCATTCGCCGACTGTGTACCCGAATTGTTGTCACTCGGTTTTTCGGGAGGCTGACCCATCAAGCCGCCACCGCCCGATGTTCCGAGCTTCAGCGTAACCTTTGTCGAGTTGACCGCCGTGACTTTTCCAGAGATCGTCGCGCCCGAATAGTCGGTCTTGATCCCCTTTGAACACGCCGCCATTGTTAATATGAGCGTGATTGTCAATAAAACAGCTAATAGTTTTTTCATAATGATCGCCCTTTCTTGAATTTAGGTGATTTCGACCGATGATTTAATTGCCTCATCTATCGTGGCTTAAGCATACAACGCCAAGCTAAAGTTTACCTAAAGGCAGAAAATAATTTTTCTTTAGGTATGCTTTAGGTTTCGTATCTATTATATAGTCAGCCGAAAGAGCAAAATTGCAGTTGTTTTTTCGTCTAATATCTTTTATAATACAGACGGTGATAAAAATGAGACTTCTTATAGCTGAAGACGAGCTTGATTTAGCTGAAGCTCTGACGGTATTTTTTGAAAAAAATCAGTTCACGGTCGACACGGTAAACGACGGTCAGGACGCTTACGATTACGTGAGCGCAGGTGGTTATGACGCTGTTATTTTAGATGTAATGATGCCGAAGCTTGACGGAATCGAAGTACTCCGAAGATTACGCAGCGACGGAAACAAAACGCCCGTCATGATGTTGACAGCCAAGGCGCAGAAAGACGACAGGATAACCGGCTTCGACTCGGGAGCGGACGATTATCTTCCGAAACCGTTTGAACCGGACGAGCTTATTTCAAGGGTCAGAGCTATGCTAAGGCGCAGTTCGGACTACAGACCGACTCAGCTTGTTTTCGGAGATTTAATGCTCGATCCGGGCAGCGGCAAACTCAGCTGTAAAGGCGAATCAGTAAGATTAAGCGGAAAGGAATTTCAGGTTATGGAGCTGTTTATGCGTTCGCCTAAAATCGTCTTTTCCGCCGACAAGATCATGGAACGCGTATGGAGCTGGGACAGCGACGCGGAGATAAATGTCGTATGGGTTCACATTTCTAATCTTCGTAAAAAACTTAAGTCCATAGGCTCAAATGTTTCTATTTATGCGAACCGAGGACTGGGCTATGCTCTGGAGGAACGAAAATGATAAAGCGTCTCAGAAGGAAATTTATAAAGATAGCGATGCTTGCCGTGACATTGGTAATGCTTCTTTTATGTATAATCGTAAATGTCGCGAACGGAATCATTGTTAACTCAAAGCTAAACGAAACGCTTAACGCCATATACCGAAATCAAGGCGTAATTCCCATACAGGAGCCCGGAAAAAGTCCAAGCGGTAACAACAAACCTGAGAATAATCCGTTTGAGCGCGAAACGCCCTATACGACAAGATTTTTTGTGCTTCGCTACACAGACAGCGGAACTTTGGTTCAGGCGGATCTTAACAGCATAGCTATGGTCACTGAAGACGACACGGGCGGCTTTCTCGATATCGCCGTTAAACACGGTGAGGGCTACGGTTATTCTTCGGGATATAAGTTTTATGTCGCTCACAACGGAGATAACCGAAATATGGCGATATTCCTTGACTGTTATCAGGAAACAAAGTCACTTATAACGGTCGCGATTTTGTCTGTTGTTTCCATGGCGGTATGCATACTGCTTGTTTATATTATCGTCGTTTCGCTTTCAAGGCGAGCCATTGACCCCGTTGTCAAGAGCGCCGAAAAACAGAAGCAGTTCATAACCGACGCAAGCCATGAATTAAAAACGCCGATAACCGTCATCGCGACCTGCCTTAAGGTTCTCGAAATGGAAAACGGCGAACAAAAATGGATAGACAAAGCCAAAGGGCAGACCGAGAAATTGACGGAACTCGTCAATTCGCTTGTTACGCTTTCGAAAATGGATGAAGAGGACTCCCCTCTCGAATTCAACAAGTTCAACATCAGCGACGCCGTGAGCGAAACGGCCGAGTCATTCAGAGATTTCGCCGAATCTTCGGGTCACGCGCTGGCGGTCCATGTGGATGAAAACATCGAATATATCGGCGATGAATACGCCGTCAGGCAGCTTGTCTCTATATTGTTTGACAACGCCGTGAAATACGCCGCCGACGGAAGTGAAATAAAATTTTCTCTCGAGAAAGTAAAAAAAGGCGTAATAATCAGAACCGAAAACGAATGCGAAAATATCGACGAAAGCGAGCTTGACAAGCTGTTCGAACGATTCTATAGGGCCGACAAATCCAGAAATTCGGCTACAGGCGGCTTCGGCATCGGGCTTTCCGTCGCAAGAAGCATCGCCGAGGGTCACAAAGGCTCGATCAAAGCCGAAAGCAAGGATGGCAGGCACATTGAATTTATTGCGAATTTGAAATAATATATTAAAACTCAACAGCGCAAATCCGATGAAATTTCGGATTTGCGCTGCTTTTATTTAGTACGCTCGAATGCTGTCTGCGAGAAAGTTCCGTCTCGAACAGACGATACGCTGTTAAACGGGCTTTCCGAAAGCATTAATTCGGCGTGTACCGCATAAAACAAAAATTTGAAAACTTTGTAACTCAAATCGGCGAAATATCATAGGCTGTAAAGAAATGACCGCAAAAATGCGGCCTGATAAGGGGTGACAAACTTGTATAACAATAGAGAAAATATGCAATACAGACGGGATCCCGGAGTTATGCAGGACAGAAACCGAAACGCCTACGGCATGCGCACGGGCGATATGCGGCAAGTAAACTGCTGTTCGGTGCCGACGCCGTTTCCCGATGTGACGCCTGTCGTCATGGCGTTCGTTCCGTTCCAGCAGAGTCCGGAAATCTATGACGAAATGAAGGCGCTGTGTCAGGGAACGCTTTTCCCCGACCTCGATAAGCCGTTTGTGGGGTGTATGAGATGATAAACAACAACAGTATTCAATGTCAGCTTTCGGCGGCGATGTTCGCGATGTGGGAACTTCACCTATACCTCGACACGCACCCGAATGACTGCGACATGATCGAACTTTGGAAAGAATACGCTGAAAACGTCAATCGGCTGAGAATCGAATATGAGAGAATGTATGGGCCGCTGACACCCGAGACCGGTTTCGGCGACAACTGGACTAAAGAGCCATGGCCGTGGCAGAATTGTGTAGGTGATAGATAATGTTTCAATATGAGAAGAAATTACAGTTCCCCGTAAATATCAAAAAACCCGACGCAAGAGCGGCTAAAATTATAATCACGCAGTATGGGGGTCCTGACGGCGAGTTAGGTGCTTCGCTGCGCTATCTTTCGCAGAGATTTTCGATGCCTTGGGGCGAGCTTATCGGTTTGCTGACGGACATCGGCACTGAGGAACTCGGGCATCTTGAAATGATCGGCGCTATCGTTTATCAGCTAACCCGAAATCTCTCGCCCGAGGAGATAAAGGCGCAGGGATTCGACGCGTACTTCGTAGACCACACAACGGGAATATATCCGTGTTCAGCGTCGGGCGTTCCGTTCTCAGCGGCGGCTCTTCAGTCTAAGGGCGACGTTCTGACCGACCTTCATGAAAACATGGCGGCCGAGCAAAAAGCCCGAACGACATATGACAACATCTTACGCTTGGTTGACGATCCCGATGTCAGAGAACCGATCAAGTTCCTGCGCGAAAGAGAAATCGTTCACTATCAGCGCTTCGGCGAGGGCTTGAGAATAGCCACGGATAAGTTGAACGACAAGAATTTCTATGCGTTCAACCCCGAGTTCGATTCGTGTCAGACTAAACGCTGCCAGAACTGCAACACCGCTCGCAGGTAGAAATCATGCCGTTGGTTTATTTAAGCCCGTCGACCCAGGAGTTCAATCCGTTTATAAACGGCGGTAACGAGGAAGAATGGATGAATATTATAGCCGATGAGGTCGAACCGTATTTAACTGCGAGCGGCATAGATTTTGTCAGAAACACGCCTGATATGAACGCCGGAAGCTCAATTCAGGCGAGTAACGACGCAGGCGTCAATCTCCATGTCGCCATACATTCGAATTCGTCTCCGCCGAGTCTTTCAGGTGTTTTGCAGGGTACGGATATATATTATTCTCCCGTCAATCCGTCAAGCAGACGGTTCGCGCAGATACTTGAGAATAACTTCAAGTCAATTTATCCCGATCCTTCCAAGGTAAATATTGTCCCGACGGATTATCTTGGGGAAGTTGTAAAGACCAATGCGCCCGCCGTATTGATCGAAACGGCGTATCACGACAATGTCGACGACGCGAACTGGATAAAGAACAGCACGCAGAATATCGCAAGAGAAATAGCAAGATCCATAGCCGAATATTTCGGAATTCCTTTCATAGAATAAGTCAGAACGCACGCGGCCGAATGGCCGCGTGCGTTCGCTTGGAATTATAAATCTTTGAGATATTTGCTTCTGCTCGGGTGACGGATCTTTCTCAGCGCTTTCGCTTCGATCTGTCTTATTCTTTCTCTTGTGACATCGAACTCTTTTCCGACCTCTTCGAGCGTCATCGGTTTTCCGTTTTCGAGGCCGAATCTCAGCTTAACTACCTTTGCTTCTCTCGGCGTGAGAGTTTTAAGCACTTCATTGATCTTTTCTTTCATCAGAATCTTCGCCGCCGCGTCGTCCGGTGAAAGCGCATCATCGTCGGGTATAAAATCACCGAGATGGCTGTCCTCCTCCTCGCCTATCGGAGTTTCGAGCGAAACGGGTTCCTGTGAAATTCTCATGATCTCTCTGACCCTGTCAACAGGCATATTCAGCTCTTCGGCAATCTCGTTCGCCGTCGCTTCATGTCCGTTTCTGTGCAGAAGTAAGCTGCTTGTCTTTTTGACCTTGTTTATTGTCTCGACCATATGGACGGGAATTCTGATCGTCCTGCCCTGGTCGGCTATGGCTCTTGTTATCGCCTGCCTTATCCACCATGTCGCATAGGTTGAAAACTTGAAGCCCTTTGTGTGATCGAACTTGTCGACCGCCTTGATAAGGCCGAGGTTGCCCTCCTGAATGAGATCGAGAAGCTGCATTCCCCTGCCGACATATCTTTTTGCTATGCTGACAACAAGTCTTAGATTCGCTTCGGTCAGGCGCTTTTTAGCTTCCTCGTCGTTCTCGGCGATCCTCATGGCGAGATTGATTTCCTCTTCGCTCGAAAGCAGGGGTACGTTTCCGATATCTCGAAGATAGACCTTGACGGGATCGTCAACGGCCGCCGCTCTTGCGTCGGGCTCCGGAGCGTCTTCGGTTCGATAATTTTTGGAGGTATCCATTTCAATTGAAAGCCCCTCGAAAAGACCCTCGCCGAGATTGTCAACGATTTCAATGTCGCTGTTTTCGATAACGGATCTGATTTTTTCCATTTCCTCAATATCGACGCCGTTATCCATGAGCGTCAGATCGAGGTCGCTTGAAGAGAGTCTGTTTCCGTTTTTCTTACCTTTTTCGATAAGAGATTCGATAAGACTCTTTCTGTCGTTCTTTTCCATAATAATTCCTTTCGGCAATCAGCTTTTTTTGAACAGTTTCATAAAGTCTTCGTCGCTCATCTGAGACGGTTCGACAGCTAATTGCGTTGATTTTTGCTTCTCTGCTTTTATAACTGCAACACAGTCAAGGCATTCTTTGACGGAGTGTCTGAGCTTGTCCGACTGCATTTCAATGGCTTTAAGTGAATTTATTTCGTCGAGGCTGAAGTCCTGGTCGGATATTGAGCCGAAGTCCGCGCTCTGACCCGAATCGAGTCTTTGCGCCGCCTTGACGAACACGCGGCGGTTAAAATCCGTCACGAAATCATCGGGCGAAATTTCATTTTTAATTTTCGGCCAAAAATCAGGATTTCGCATCAATGACGAAATCAACATCTCCTCGGCTCTCGCCGCTTTAAGGTGTTTACTCTTTTGCGGATTGACCTTGTCGGCTATACCGCTTGTTATTTTAGGTATGGCCCTAATTTCTGCTTTTCGGTCCGTTTTTCTCCGCTTTCTGACAAGAGCGTTGATTTGAAGCATAAGATTATCCTTGCCCACGCCGAGTTCGGAGCTGATTTTCGAAGCGTAAACATCCCTCGCTATAACGTCGTCAGTTTCGGCTAATATTTCGGCGACTGCTTTAAGAAAGCCAAGCTTTCCGTCAGACGAATCGACATCGAATTTACTTTTTTGTTCAAGTATTTTGTATTCGATATCATTTGCGGCACCTGTTATGAAACTTCTGAATTTTTCGGGACCGTACTTTTTGATGATCTCGTCGGGGTCTTTTCCGCCCGACATTTTGATGACTTTGACCTTCATTCCGACCGAACCGAAGGTCTCTATCGCCCTCTTGGTAGCCTTTTGCCCCGCGTCATCGTTATCGAAACACAGAAGGATTTCCGACGCGTACCGCGAAAGAAGCTTCGCCATTTCGGGCGTGAACGCTGTTCCCAGAGCGGCGACGGCGTTGGTGAAACCCGCCTGATGAAGGGCGATAACATCCATATAGCCCTCAACAATCAGGAGCGAGCCGTCGTTCTCGTTTTTTGCGAAATTCAGAGCGAAAACGCCGAGACTCTTCTTATAAACGAGCGTGTCCGAAGTGTTGACATATTTCGGCTTGCTGTCGTCGAGGACGCGGCCGCCGAAAGCGACGATCTGTCCGCGGACATTGATAATCGGAACCATAACGCGGTTTCTGAAGTTGTCATAGTAGTTGATTTTGTCGTTTTTTGTGCTTTTTTTCGCGAGGTCGGCTTCATATATTTCTTCGTATGAATATCCAAGACCGTGGAGATAGTTCAGCAGTCCGCGCCAGCCGTCGGGAGCGTAGCCCAAACCGAAGTGGCGTATCGTGGACATAGTATACCCTCTTGAGAGGTAGTAATTCAGGGCGGTTTTTCCCTGTTCGCTCATCAGCGTTTCGTGGAAAAATCTTGCCGCCGCTTTGTTCATTTCGAATATCCGTTTGCGCTTGACTATCAGCGAATCGTCAAATCCGTCTTCGGGCATCGACATTCCGCTTCTGTCGGCGAGACTTTTCACCGCCTCATAGAAATCAAGATTTTCTATCCGTCTGACAAAGGAAATGACCTCGCCGCCCGCTCCGCAGCCGAAGCAGTAAAACGACTGGCTGTCAGGATAAACCGTAAACGACGGTGTTTTTTCATTGTGAAACGGACAAAG
>USMJ01000045.1 GCA_900555805.1 uncultured Oscillospiraceae bacterium
GCCGCCGATATATCACTTCGATATGTACCGTGTTGACAGCTGGGACGATCTTTATACAACGGGATTTTTTGAATATATAGACATGGGCGCGATACTTCTTGTGGAGTGGAGCGAGAATATAGAAAACGCTCTGCCCGAGGACTCGATAAGGGTCGGGATCGAACGGGGAGAGAGTGACGACGAAAGAATTATCACCGTGACCGGAGGCGGATTTGATGAAGATTTTGGCGATTGATACATCGGCTAAAGCGGCGAGCGCAGCCGTGACGGACGGCGGAAAAATTTTGAGCGAGTGTTTCACCAACACGGGGCTTACGCATTCACAGACGCTCATGCCGATGGTGAAAACCGTCCTCGACGGGGCAAGGATCAAACTTGACAGCATAGACCTTATCGCCGTCAACAACGGCCCCGGGTCCTTTACGGGCATCAGAATAGGCGTTGCGGCGGTCAAGGGTATGGCTCAGCCGACAGGTAAAGCCTGCGCCGAAGTCTCAACCCTCGAATCGCTCGCATATAATCTTATCGGCATTGACTGCACGGCTGTCAGCGCAATGGACGCGAGATGCGGTCAGGTATACACTGCGGCTTTCAGCTGCGGTGAAACGGTCGAAAGACTCAGCGGCGACGAAGCCGTCGCAATATCAGACATGGAAGAAAAGCTCAAAAACTTCGAAAAGCCGATCATTTTCGTCGGCGACGGAGCCGGGCTTTGCTATAATTACTACAAAGACAAAGTTCCCTGTTCGCTCGCAAGCGAGCTTCTGAGATACCAGCGTGCCTCATCGACGGCACTCGCCGCGTACCTTAAAGCAAAAAAAGGCGAGACCGTCTCATGCGAAAAGCTGATGCCGCTTTATCTCAGACTTCCGCAGGCGGAGAGAGAACTCAAAAAGAAAAAAGGAGAATTAACATGATAGCATTGGGAGCAGATCACGGCGGATACGAATTAAAGGAAGCCATCAAGAAACACTTGGACGAAAAAGGCGTTGAGTATAAGGACTTCGGAACATACAGCCCCGAATCGGTCGACTACGCCAAAATAGCGCAGACGACCTGCCTTGCCGTCACAAGCGGCGAGTGCGACAAAGCGATACTCTGCTGCGGAACGGGCATAGGCATCTCCATGGCGGCCAACAAGGTCAAAGGCATAAGAGCGGCTTGCTGTTCCGATTATTTCAGCGCAAAATATACAAGACTTCACAATGACGCCAACGCTCTTTGCATGGGCGGCAGGGTTGTCGGAGTCGGTCTCGCGCTCGAACTCGTCGACGTTTTTCTCGACACCGAGTTTGAAGGCGGCAGACATCAGAGAAGAATCGACCAGATCACACAGATCGAAAACGGTGAAATATTATAATTGATATACAGGAGGAAATATCATGGTTAAGAATGAATTCTATTTTCCGTCAGTTTCGGGACTTGCCGACATTCACGCGGCGAGCTATTTCCCCGAGGATAAAGAGAGCGTCAAGGCTGTTCTCCAGATAGCCCACGGCATGGCGGAGCACCTTGAAAGATACGAAGCCTTCGCACAGTATCTCTGCGACAGAGG
The DNA here is from genome assembly GCA_900555805.1 of uncultured Oscillospiraceae bacterium. Taxonomy (GTDB): domain Bacteria; phylum Bacillota; class Clostridia; order Oscillospirales; family Acutalibacteraceae; genus UBA6857. The sequence continues at coordinate 1,556 of USMJ01000045.1, forward strand.
CATAGCCGTCTATATCAACGACCACATCGGCCACGGCAAGAGCGTTTCCTCAAGAGACGAACTCGGCTACTTCGGCAAGAAGGACGGCTGGAAGAATTTCATCGAGGACTGCCACAAGCTCACCGAGATCGTCAAGAAAGAAAATCCCGGCAAGCCGCTTGTTTTCTTCGGCCACAGCATGGGTTCGTTCGTCGCGAGAGCTTATTCTTTTAAGTACGCTTCGGATATCTGCGGCGCCGTATTCTGCGGCACGGCGGGAGCCAATCCGCTCGCAGGCATCGGCAAGGGCATAGCAAGTCTCATCTCCGCCGTAAAGGGCGATCACCACAGAAGCAAGCTCATAGACAAAATGTCGTTCGGAACATATAATAAGCGCTGCGAGGGCAGAACGAACTTCGACTGGCTGACAAGAGATCAGGATATCGTCGACAAGTATATAGCTGACGACGACTGCGGCTTCTTGTTCACCGTTTCGGGCTCTCATGACCTTATGAGCCTTCTCGGCTTCGTTTCGTCCAAGGACTGGTATTCGGGCTTCAATAAGGATCTTCCCGTTTATCTCATCGCAGGCGAGGAAGACCCCGTCGGCGCATACGGCAAGGGCGTCAAGGAGGTCGCGGACGGCTTGAAGTCCGCCGGCGTCAAGGATGTTTCCCTCAAGCTCTATCCCGATTGCAGACATGAAATTCTCAACGAAAGCAGAGTGTTCGCCGATGTCGCTCAGGGCGTAGCGGACTTCGTATACAGAGTTTGCAAGAGCTGAAATGAAAGCTGTTCTTAATTATCTTATTGCTATGCTGCCGTTCGCTCTTGTGTCCGTGCCGTTCGCGGCTCTGTGGCGGAAAAGCCGCCGAAAGGGCTTCATAAAAAACGGAACTGAAACGACCGACGCGCATGAGATAGTTTCTATCCTGTTCATTATGTTCATGGCGGCGCTCATCTCTCAGACGGTTATCCCGAAAATCGAGATAACCGACGCCGGGATCCGCTTCTTCCAGACGGGTTATAATAAGTATAATCTTGTACCGTTCAAGGAGATAAAGCTTGCCATAAATCAGGGAGGAACTTTCTTCATCGTGAACTTTATCGGCAATCAGCTCGTCTTTGCGCCGATAGCGTTCTTCACGGCGCTGCTTTATAACAAGCCGAGAATATATAAATCCGTGGCGATAACGACGGCGGTCTCAGTCTTCGTCGAAGTCTGCCAGATACCTCAGAACAGAGGCTCGGATATCGACGACGTTATTCTCAACACTCTCGGCGGCATAATAGGATATATATTGTATATGATATTTTCAAAGCTGTTCCCGAAGTTCTCGGCGGACTGCAAAGTTAAAAAATTAAAACCGGAGACGCCTAATGAAAACACTGACATATAAACATACGGTCGCGGCTTCGTTCGTCGGCTATCTCGTTCTTTCGATAGCCTGCGTGTTCGTTCCGCTGCTGTTCGTGACATTCCGGAATGAATACGGTATATCGCTCGAAAAGACGACGCTTCTCGTGACGATAAATTTCACGACCCAGGTCGTGTTCGACCTCATCGCGCCGAAGCTGATATCCGCCCTCGGACTGAGACGGTGCTGTATAGCTTCTCACATACTCACAGCGGCAGGAATAGCCCTGCTCGCGGTTTTACCCGAAGTTATGAGCGACAAATTCATCGGAATCGCCGTTTGTGTTTTTCTGTACGCGGCAGGTGTCGGTGTAGCCGAAATAATCGTGAATATTATAGTCGAGTCATGCCCGTCGGATTCGACCGCCGGCGCTCTGAGCTTTCTTCATTCGGGCTACTGCTGGGGCAGCGTTCTCGTCGTTTTGGTCTCGACGCTTTTCTTCCGTCTGTTCGGAACGGAAAGCTGGAGAATACTCGCCGTTATATGGAGCGTTGTTCCGATCCTGAACGCCGTGTTCTTCACGAAAGTTCCGATAGCGGAGCTTGACCGCGAAGAGATACCCGTCAAAAAGATGTTCACCATGAAAACGTTCTGGGTTATGCTCGTGCTCGTCGTTCTCGCCGGAGCGAGCGAACAGGCCGTCGAACAGTGGGTCTCGACCTTTGCGGAGGCTTCTCTGAACGTTTCGAAGTCCGTCGGCGACCTCGCCGGGATTTTGATGTTCTCGGTCATGATGGGCGTTGCGAGACTTGTTTTCGCGAAGTTCAGCGTTAAGCTTGACCTTAAAGTGACAATGGCGGCGAGCCTCGCGCTCTGCGTTGTTAGCTATTTGGTGATAACGCTTTCGCCGAGCGCCGTTCTGTCTCTTATCGGTTGCGCGGTGTGCGGACTTTCGGTCGGAATACTCATGCCGGGATCGTTCGCTCTTTCCGTCGGCAGCATAAAGGGCGGCGGAGTTCTGTTCGCTTTCATGGCGCTTTCGGGCGACATCGGCTGTTCTCTCGGTCCGAGCGCGGTCGGCGCGGCTTCGGAAATTTTCGGCGGAGACCTGAAAAAAGGAATCCTCTCGGCGGTTGTGTTCCCGATAATAATGCTGACCATACTCATAGTTATGAAGCTCAGCGATAAAAAGACGAAAGTCAAAGCCGAAATTAAATGAAATCGCAAGGGGCCGCCACGTTCGGCGCAAAGCGCGGATAACGCATTCGCGTCGGACGTGACAGCCCCTGTTTGAGTGAAAAGGGCATTTCTGCTTTGATCGGCTCCCCGAGGGCTTTCGCCACCGATCTCGATTTCACGAAAGCGCACAAAGAAACCAAGGTTTCATTGGCTAATACATATTATGCCCCGAGGCCGCGGCTTGACAGATGTTAATATCTGTCTTTATAATGTCAAAAGGCGAAACAGCTTGTCCGCCGCAGAAATTTTGCGCGTACCTATTATTATTTCGCCCAAAGAAAGGAAAAATAAAATGAAAAAAAATATCGGAATTATTTTCGCCGACTCCATGGAATACGCTCCTTTTGCGAGGTACGCGTCGAAGTTCTCCCCGGAGGAAGGAATTCGCCGCGGAAACGAGAGCCTGCGGTACCTCATAAAGAAAGGCGACAGGGAGATCGCGGTCACGGCGGTCAAATGCGGAATCGGCAAGGTCAACGCGGCGTCGGCGGCGTCGTTTCTGATAAGCGACAAAAAAGCGGACTTAATAATGAACGCAGGGCTTTCGGGCGCGGTCTCAAAATGCCGCCGGGAAGACATCCTCATCGGTACAGCATATGTCGAATGTGACTATGACCTGACGGCTATCGGCTATAAGCTCGGCGAAAAACCCGACGGACAGAAATATATATACGAAGCGGACGAACTTCTCTTGGCTCTCGCCGAAGAAAACAAGTCTCTCGCCAAGGGGAAACTCGGAACGGGCGACATCTTCCTGACATCGAGCGAGAAAAAAGAATTATATAAATCCGAGTTCGGAATAAACGCCTTCGACATGGAAAGCGCCGCCATCGCCTCGGTCTGCGATAAATGCGATATCCCGTTTATAAGTATCAGAAAAATAAGCGACGACGCAGACGACGCTTCGGGCGAAACATACCGCGAAATGAACGAAAGGCAGGAAGCCTGCCTGACCGAGATCCTCGCCGAGCTTATCGGCAAACTTCTCGATTGCGATAAAATTTGGTAAGTTTTCCTGATTCAACAAAGAGTATTGCGTAAAAAATCCGACTTTTTTTGCGCAATACTCTTGATATTTTTATTAAAAAATAGTAAAATTACTTATGTAAAGTATATTGAGGGCATTTAGCCTTTTTCATAGCGTTTTTAAAGGAGGTAATGTTTTGTCTATAGATTTGCATTGTCACACAAAGCTGTCGGACGGCTCTTTGGGCATAGACGATCTCATAATGGTCGCCAAAAAAAGCGGAATGACAGCGATAGCTATAACGGATCACGACAGTCTTGCGGGAACGAGACGCGGGCAGATGATAGGCGAAAGACTCGGTTTGCAGGTCATTCCGGGAGTTGAATTTTCAGCGTTTGATAAGAAGAGAGGAAGAAAAGCTCATATCCTTTGCTATCTTCCCGAGTACCCCGACAGACTTGAGGGACTTTGTAAGAAGATATCGTCGTCAAGAAAGAGAGTCGGTCAGCTCATGACCCTCAAAGCGGCTCAGAGATTCCCCATAACGCCCGATTTCGTCGTCAGATGCGCGTCGGGCTCGACCAACATATTCAAACAGCATATCATGCACGCTCTTGTTGAGTGCGGCTATACGAATTCTATTTTCGGCGATCTTTTCAACGAATTATTTTCGCCCGAAAGTGAGAATAATATTTTATATAAAGCGGATTATCCCGATCCGACGGAGATAATCGAGGCTATCCACGAAGCCGAGGGAATAGCGGTTCTGGCTCACCCGGGTCAGTATGACAGCTTCGAGCTTTTGGACGAGCTTATCGAACAGGGACTCGACGGCGTCGAGGTCTGGCATCCGAAGAACAGCCCCGAGCAGGTCGAATATCTCAAGGCGAAAGCCAAGGAGAAAAAGCTTCTCATGACCGGCGGCAGCGATTTCCACGGAATGTACAGCTCCGAGCCGAGAAAAATAGGCGACTACACAACGCCGCAGGAAAATTTCGAACAGCTTTTGAAATACAAAGCGAAGAAGAAGAGACAGCAGAAAAAAGCCGAAGCGCAGAAATAATCAGGGAGGTGTTCCTATGTCAGAGAACATAAAAATATATAACGGTGCGACAAACGATGATAATTCCGATATGTCGGCGGTCATCGAAGTGATGAAGGAGCACCGCGCGAACGGAAATATCGACAAGGCGAAGAAGCTCGGCAAGTCGCTGAGCGAAATAGATCTGAACCTGAAAGATCTTCTCGCGCCGAAATTCATGAAGTCGGACATAATCTATCAGGTGAAGGTCATGCTCGTTTTCGCGGCGGAGCTTAATTTGCAGATGCTCATTTCCGCTCCGATGCTTTCGACGACAGCCATCAATTCTATGTACGACGCAATTCAGAAAAAATCGGAAGGTTTCTACTCGAACATATCCGACGGCGTGGCGTTCTCGTTTTATTACGCCGGGGTCAGAAACGGCGGCGACATAGCCGAGGATATCGGAAAGACTTTCGCCATGCTCTGTTCGGCTCAGGATAACGAGAGCTTCATCGAAGCCGGCGCCAAGGTCTATAAGGCGGCGCTCGCCGTTATCACCGAGAAAATAAACGAGGCCGATTTTTCACTTATATGACGGAAATTAAGTTTGTACCCGACGAAGAAAAAGATGAATATGAATACGCCGTGAGCGCCTGTCTCTGCGGCGTATATTGCCGTTACGACGGAAAAACGAAGTGCGTCCCCGAGATCAAGGCTTTATACGACAGCGGAAAAGCCCTGCTGATCTGTCCCGAAGTGATGGGCGGTATGCCCACACCGAGAGCGCCGAGCGAGATCATCGCTCAAAAGGTGATGAGCATAAACGGGGAAGACAACACGGAATATTTTGTCTCGGGAGCGAAAAAAGCTCTTGAGCTTTGTCAAAAGTATCACGTCAGGAAGGCGATCTTAAAGCAGAACAGCCCCTCCTGCGGATGCAGGCAGGTCTATGACGGAACGTTTTCGGGTAGGCTCATCGACGGGATGGGAGTGGCGGCGCGTCTTCTTTCGGAGAACGGGATCGAAGTCAGCGGCGAAAAATGACAAAAGTTTGGCGTTTTGCGAAACAGTTTTTGAAAAGTCAACATATTTGCATAACACTTATTAAATCAAAATTAAATCGGCTCAAAATACAAAGAAATTTTGTTCAAACTCTTGAAAAGATTTTGAACACATGATATAATCGGAACGAAATCAATCATTAGATTCTAATGATATACAAGAATGGAGGAAATTCTATGAAAAAGGTCGTATCTTTAGTATTAGCAGTGCTCATGCTCTTCAGCGCATTCGCATTTGTCGGCTCAGCAGTATCTGTCAGCGACGATAAATATGTTACGCTTGTTTTCAACTACCTCAGCTATGATGTAGGTAACATATATTACGGCACTCCGGAAACAGTTGATGAAGGTCCGATGAAGGGTTGTATCGTCATCAGAGGCGATATGTGCACACCGGGCAACTATGTTCAGCTTCCCGGCATCAAGAACCCGCCCGAAGGCTATGCAGGCGCATGGTTCCTTAACAGCGCTATGGCTACCGGCGCGGCAGTAGGCAATACCTACGCTTGCGGTTCGATGTATCAGATCCCTGAGAACGCAAAGCTCGGCGAATACATAGTTTTCACTGCTACAACGACCCCGATCGAGCAGACCAGCACAATCGTTAAGGTTATCAAGGTCTTCGCTAAGGTTATCGGTGTTCTCTTCGGAACAGACGCAGCTAACAAGTTCCTTGAGATCATGGGTCAGATCGTCCCGATCGACTGATAATAAACAGATCTTTGAAAGACTTCCCTTTGGGAAGTCTTTTTTTGTCTTGAAAAGCGCAGGGGGACGGCGCTAAGGCAAAACCCGCGGTTCGGCTTGCCGAACCGCGGTGCCGCAAGGCGGA
>USMJ01000046.1 GCA_900555805.1 uncultured Oscillospiraceae bacterium
CAGTTGCTGCTGTGATCGGAGAAGCTTTTGCCGCCCGCCGTGCCGGAGAAGATGCCGCGAACCAAACCGTGATAAGTCCCAGCACGGAACCACAGATAATACCGACCGGGCTGATGCCAAGCACTGGTAAAGAGCTGAACTCCTCGCCGATAAATCCACGCAGAAAGGAACACAATCCCCATGTGGAAACGATTCCCAGCACACATCCTGCTGGAACAGCAGTTTTACACCAGAAAAGAGCTTCCAGCCGGACAAGCATCCGAACCTGATTTTTTCCTGCCCCAAGACAACGCAGCATTCCATAATAGCTGGTACGCTGCGCTACATTGCTGTTGATGCTGCCTGTGATCATAAAAATTCCGGCAAGGACGACCATGCCAGCTAACACAGCTGCTACCGTATATAAGCCTACAATATAATCGTTGTTGCTGCTTGCGTTCAACGCCATCAGGTAAGTATTTTCGGAGATTTTTTCTTCTGAAATTCCGTACTTGTTTTCGATGTTCACAATGGTCACATCTGTAGGGATGGTGAACGATTGCCAATCGGTTATAAAAAAAATGTGCCTTGACACATTCTCGCGCAAGTGCGCATCTAAAACAAAAAGCCCTGCAGCGTTGTGCTGCAAGGCTTCCGTATGTCTCAGAGTGTAAAAAAATGACCTCAAGGGTGGGTTTCCCTTAAGGTCATACTTGATGTTAAATTTTGTCCATTTGATTAAAATGGGGTTTGCCTCTTGACACAGGGATCATTCCCATTCCACCGTTCCGGGAGGTTTACTCGTGATATCATACACGACTCTATTGACGTGTTCGACTTCGTTTGTTATTCTGTTCGACACCTTTGCCAGCAGGTCGTAGGGGATCTGCGCCCAATCGGCTGTCATGAAGTTATCCGTCGTTATTGCCCTGAGCACAATCAGATGGTCATAGGTTCTATGGTCACCCATAACTCCGACAGTCTTTACATTCGGTAGCACAGCGAAAAACTGGCTGAGACTCTTCTCGTACCCCGTAGCCGCCATCTCTTCTCTGAAGATAGCGTCGGCATCCTGAAGTATCTTGATTTTCTCTTTTGTGACTTCACCGATGATTCTGACACCAAGTCCCGGACCCGGGAACGGCTGTCTCCAAACGAGTTCTTTCGGTATTCCGAGCTTCTCTCCCACCGCTCTGACTTCATCCTTGAAGAGGTCACAAAGCGGTTCGATTATTCCCGCAAATTTTACATCGTCTGGCATCTTGACCTTGTTGTGGTGGGTCTTTATGACATCCGCGTCGCCTTTGCCCGACTCAATGCAGTCGGGATATATTGTTCCCTGAGCGAAGAACGGTTCTTTTCCGTCGGAGCTTTCTTCTCTGATTCTGTTCCAGAAAACGTTGAAGAATTCCGTTCCGATGATCTTTCTTTTTTGCTCGGGGTCGGTTACGCCTTTGAGCTTTGCGTAGAATTCATCCTGAGCGTTGACTCTGACAAATTTCATGTCAAACAGGGTCGTGAACGTCTTTTCAACGAAGTCGCCTTCGTCCTTGCGCATAAGTCCCTGATCGACGAAAACACAGGTCAACTGTTTTCCTACGGCTCTTGAAAGAAGGCCCGCCGCGACTGATGAGTCGACGCCGCCCGAAAGACCGAGAATGACCTTTCTGTCGCCTATCTTCTCTCGCAGCTCTCTGACGCTCCTGTCGATGAAATCATCCATGACCCAGTCGCCCTTGCAGCCGCAGACCTCATAGAGGAAGTTGTGCAAAATCTGCTTGCCGAACTCGGTGTGAGTGACCTCGGGGTGGAACTGAACGGCATAGATCTTTCTGTCGGCGTTTTCCATAGCGGCGCATGGACAGTCGTTCGTTGTCGCCGTGATTTTAAAGCCTTTCGGAGCCTCGGAAATATAGTCCGTGTGGCTCATCCAGACCGTGCTGTTTTTATTGATATCTTTAAAAAGTACGCTTTCGGTGTCTGCGTTAAGCTCGATTTTGCCGTACTCCGAAACGGGTGCGGTGTCGACCTTTCCGTCGCACATCCAGGCTATCAGCTGACAGCCGTAGCATATGCCGAGAACCGGAATTCCGAGATCGAGTATTTCTTTTGTATAGTGCGGCGAAGATTCGTCATAGACGCTGTTCGGACCGCCGGTAAAAATAATTCCCTTATATCCGCCGTCTTTGATTCTGTCGAGTGAAGCTGTATACGGCAGTAACTCGGCGTACACATTATTATCGCGGACACGCCTGGCGATGAGCTGGTTATATTGACCGCCGAAATCGAGAACCAGTATTTTTTCGTTAGTCATCTGTTCCTCCGTAGTTTATTGATTATCTGAAAACAACTTCGCTTCTCTTGGGACCGTTTGAGACGATTGAAATCTTAACGCCGATCTCGTTTTCAATGAACTTGACATAGTCCTGAGCTTCCTTGGGAAGCTTGTCGAACTCTTTGATTCCTCTGATGTCGGTCTTCCAGCCCTTGAGGGTCGTGTAAACCGGCTTGGCTTTCTTAAGAAGCGGAGTTGTCGGGAAGTCTCTCGTGACCGTTCCGTCAATGTCGTATCCTGTGCAGACCTTGATCTCGTCGAGGTATGACAGACAGTCGATCGCCGTCAGAGCTACCTGTGTCGCTCCCTGAACTTCACAGCCGTAGCGCGTGGCAACGCAGTCGAACCAGCCCATTCTTCTCGGTCTTCCCGTTGTTGCGCCGAACTCGCCCTTGTCGCCGCCTCTGATTCTCATTTCCTGAGCCTCGTCGCCGAAAATCTCACTGACAAACTCACCTGCTCCGACCGCTGAGGAGTACGCCTTGGTAACAACGACGATATCCTTGATCTCATAGGGCGGTATGTCTGCGCCGACTGCGCCGTAGCCTGCGAGAGTTGAAGAAGATGTAACCATCGGGTAGATTCCGTGATCGGGATCTTTGAGAGAGCCGAGCTGACCTTCAAGAAGAATATTCTTGCCGTCCTTGATAGCCTGATGAATGAACTTCGTTGTGTTCGCAACATAGGGCTTGATCATCTCTCTGTATTCGATAAGGGTCTTGACGACCTCGTCAACATCGAGAGTGGGCTTATGATAAACATTTTCAAGAAGAAGATTCTTAACTTCGAGAACTCTCGCGACCTTCTCACGAAGCAGTTCTTCATCGAAAAGCTCGCAGATTTGGAAGCCGATCTTCGCGTATTTATCTGAATAGAACGGAGCTATGCCGCTTTTGGTTGAACCGAAAGCGTTCGCCGCAAGTCTTTCCTCTTCATAGGTGTCGAGAAGAACATGATACGGCATCATTATCTGGCATCTTTCGCTGACGAGGATCTTCGGAGCCGGAACGCCGCCGTCAGTGACGGATTTAAGCTCTTTGATAAATCTCGGGATATCGAGCGCAACGCCGTTTCCGATAATGTTTGTTGTGTGCTGATAGCAGACGCCCGACGGGAGCTGATGAAGCGCAAAGCGACCGTAATCGTTTATGATAGTGTGTCCTGCGTTTGCACCGCCCTGAAAACGGATAACAACATCCGCCTGCTCGGCGAACATATCGGTAATTTTGCCCTTACCTTCATCGCCCCAGTTAGCACCGACAATAGCTCTGACCATAGTATATTTACCTCCTGAATTTGGCGGAAGACCAAAGTCTCCCAACATAAAATTACTTGTATATTATATTACTTGCCAAACGGCAAGTCAATCTTTTTAGAGAAAAGATTTGCCGCGGTTTTGCCTTATATTTTGTATATTATGATGAAACATATCACAAAATATCGGGATTATCCGCCGATGCGCTCGGCAATATCAGCTTTGACGGCGGCATATTTCTTCGCCGGTATCGGGATCTCCTCGCCAGAATCCAGCGTTATTTTATATCCGCCGACGCTTTTGACATGGCGCAGGTTGACGATATAGCTCGCGTGGCAGCGATAATAATAGTCCGGAAGTTTTTCGGCTATGTCCTTCATCAGCTGATTGACTTTGATAACTTCGTCCTGCGTGTGAACGTAGCATTGAACGCCCTTTCCGCCTTCGACATATATTATTGAGTCCTCGGCGACATAATGATTCGAGTTTCCGGGACCCGGCAGCAGGATTTTTTTGACCGCTTTTCTCTGCGTCAAGAGAATATCAACGAGACTTTTTTCTCCTTCTTCGAGGTACGCGCCGACTGCGTTCTTAAGTCTGCTTTTCGGCGTGACATCCGATATATGAATAAGGGGACTTTTCCATATATATTTTCCGTCTGTTCCCCTTTTGCGCTTTGTGACGACTATCATGTGTCTGTCATATTTCAGCGCTCTGCCGTCGGGATGATAAGCGTAAAGAGCGTATTCGGCGAGAAAAACGAAGGCGTCGGCTTTAAGCGGAAAGAGCTTGACGGATAGGTCTTCGATATTGAATTTGAGCGTTCTTTTCTCTCTGTTGAAATATTTCATGAGGTTCGCTTTTCCGATAACGACCTGATTTGCGACAGGACCGTACCAAACGACATTGTCGTCAATGTTGTCAAAGAAATCGGCTTTGCCCGTGTTATAGTAGGCTTCAAGCGCGTCTATACAGAACTTTTCGATGAATTCAAGCATATTATCATTCCCCTTTTATGAATATTTTATCACATTTGTGTATAAATTTCAATCTAAAATCCGTCATTTTTTTAATTTATCGGTCATTTATTTATTGCTGTTGACTTGAGTGTCGATTTAATATATAGTATTCGAGGATTAAAAGACAAAGCTGAATAAGAGTCTGTATAGGCTCCGAAATCGGCAAACGAAAGGAAAATTATATGAAAGCACCATACTATCCCGTACCCGAAAAAGGATATCTCTCAAAGCCGGGCGATCAGTCCTGCTATGAATATCTTCTCGAATGTTATGCCAAGGTGTCAAAGGACATCGGCGACTACACCGCATTCGTCAATCTCGACTGTGAGACAAAGGTTTCGCAGATGATAGCCGACGTCGAAAAGCTTGCGGCTTTTCTTAACGCGAACGGCTTCAAAAAAGGCGATGTTATTACCGTGTTCCTGCCGACCTCAGCTCACGCTTTTATTGCGTTCTACGCGCTCAGCAAGCTCGGCATAATCTGCAACATGGCTCATCCGCTCCTGCCGCCCGACGCCATAAAGGAAATCCTTGATATCACCAAATCAAAGGCAATATTTATCCTTGACCGCGCAGCCGGCGCGTACGCAAAAGTATTAAAAGACATTTTCACGATCGTTTGCTCGACCTCTGACTACACTTCGGGTCCGATAAAGCCCTATGTTGTCGCTGACGACGCCAAGAACTCGAACATCCCCGACTTTGACACCATCCACCTTTTCAGAGACATTATGGCCGGCGAATATGAGCCCGCCGAGACGGTCAGACATCTCGGAAAACAGACGATGATCTATCTCGGAGGCGGCGGAACGACAGGCAGAAGCAAGATCATTCAGCATTCATCCTACGCGTTCAACTATCTCGCTTATCTTGACTATCTGCTCGATAACGACTGCGTTCACCCTTACGGCGAGTCATATAATCTTTGCGTTCTCCCCTGTTTCCACGCTTTCGGTCTCGGCAGTTCGATGCACTACGCCGTCTGCAACGCTTACAGCTGTATTCTCATGCCGAAGTTCGATCCCGAAAAAGCCAACGACTACATCAGCCGCTATAATGTTCAGGAAATTCTCGGCGTACCTAATATGTTTAAGAAGATGATCGAGGCTGACAATTTCGACAACCCGGGCGTTAAAAATCTTGATTACATATCCTGTGGCGGCGACACCGTCACCAAAGAATTCAGAGACGAATTCACCGCCAAAGTCAAAAAGAACGGCGGCCACGCTCACCTGCTTTCAGGCTACGGTCTGACGGAAACCTGCGCTATCGCGACGACGAACAGCCTTTCGCACAACAAGAACGGCTCCGTCGGTCTCCCTGTTGACGGCGTTGAAGTAATCGTTGTCGACGAGAATAAAAAGGAAGTTCCGGCAGGCGTTATCGGCGAAATTCTCGTTCGCGGTGAAGTTATGATGAACGGATACCTCGACGACGGTTATGTTGAGAATGACGGTATCTGGAAAGACGAAAACGGCGTCGGCTGGGTCTGCACCGGCGACGCAGGCTTCCTTGACGAAGACGGATATCTCTTTATCGCCGGCCGAATCAAGAGAATTATCATCATTTCCGGCTATAACGTTTATCCCGCCACGATCGAACAGAAGGTCATGCTTCTTGACTATGTAAACGAAGCTTGTGCTGTTCAGGGTTATGATGACAACGGTAAGATCTGCGTTAAGCTTTGCGTTTCGCTCAATGACGGCAGTCTTGATCATGAAAAGGTCAAGAAAGACTTGATCGACTACTGCGAAAAGAATCTCGATCACTTCTCTGTTCCGAGAAAGATTGAAATTCTTGAGGCTCTCCCGAGAACCAAGATGGATAAAATCGACTTCATGGCGATGACGGAAAAAGCTCCGCTCGCCAAGAGAAGATAAGATCTCATTTTAAAATAGCTGACCGCACACCGACTCTCGCTGAAGCGAAATGTCGGTGTGCGGTTTTGTCGGTGGGTGCAAGAGAGAAGTTGGGGTGGCAAAAGCGGCTTTGCGGAGCAAAGCCGTCTGCGAGCCTGCGGCTCGCAGGTTTCGCCGAAGGCGAAACCTTTTGCCACCGCGCACAGACTGACTTCGGGCGCAACACTGTCTTGCAGCACCCTGCGACAAAAGGCATCCGTCACTTGTGACGGATGCCTTTAAGCATAGTTATTATCTTACTTTGAGCTGATGTCTTCCATCTGGCGTTCAAGCTCGCCCGGCTCTTCATCGGCCGCCGCTTTCGGGCCGCCTTTCTTAGCCTGCTTCGCCTGAGCCTTCGCGTATTTGTCCGCTTTCTTGGCGGCTTTCTTTTCCTTGCGGCTCATCTTCTGCTTTTTGCCGGATTTCTTTTCAGCCTTTTCAATAGCTTCCTGCTCTCTCTGCTGATGTTCAAGAGCTATTCTTTGCTCTTTCTGAGCTATCTTCTCAGCCTTAAGTTCCTCTTTCTTCTCGACCTTTCTTGCCTTATAGTCCTGCTTTGCCATGACCTTCTTTAACTGTTTTTCATAGCTTTCAGCCTGGAATTCGGAGAACTTGAGCTCGAACGGTCTGCGCTCTGCTGTGTCATAAAGCTCTGAAACAAGAACTGTGCTCGCCGTGTCATTGACCTGCGTCGCGCAGAGAACGATTATTTCATTTCCGACAGGGAGCTTAACCTTTCTTGCGCCCTTGACATGAAGATCATATCTGAAGAAGAACAGCTGGTTGGCGACATTGTCACCCTCTGCCGAGTGAGTATGCGTGCACTCCCAAGCGACCTTATCTCTCTTGATATACGCCGTCTCGCCGAGATCGTAGAGATCCCAACAGCCGACTCTTTCTTCGATAGCCTGAATGGGAACGATAACTTCATCGCCGTCGATTTCGAAGGTAAAATCTGCGTCTCCGATAAGAGAAGCGGCCATTATCGAGAATGTATCGCAGTCAACGTCAATTTCCTGACCGTCGCAGATAAGCGCGTTGTTCATAGTGTTCATTGCGCTGCTGGTCTTGAATGTTACGCCGCCGCAAGTGATTTCTTCAGGCAGGATCTCTGCCGGTATGGAAACTCCCTTTGTGGGGATAATCGTGTGTTCTCTGTTAGTGTTGAATGTAACAACGTCAACGTTGAACGGAAGCTCAACGGGCTTCTGCTTTGCTTTATCGGAAACCTTGCCTGACTTGAGTTTGAGAGCGAATGTCTTAACTTCAAACGGCTCGAGGTCAAATGCAAGTCTGCCGTCGACCGTCTCGGCTTCACCCTTGTACTCTTCCGAAGCGTACACTTCATGAGCACTTTCGATTCCGTCGCCGAGAGTGATCTTGATATTTCTTGTGATGCGGTTGTTGCCT
>USMJ01000047.1 GCA_900555805.1 uncultured Oscillospiraceae bacterium
CAGGCAGGTATGTCGGGTCCCTGCCTTGAAGAGACTCTTCATAACGCTCCCAAGCTTTTCGGTGCTAAGAGAGCCTACACCTGCGGTCACTTCCCGCAGTCGTTCGAGTTCAGCTCGGTCGGCGGCTGGGTCGTCACAAGAGGCGCGGGTCAGAACAGCACATATTACGGAACTATCGCAGATATAGTTCTTTCACAGAGATACGCTACTCCTATAGGCGTTATCAAGACAAGCCACTATCCGAGAGAAGCGACGGGTCCGTCGGTCAATCAGATAATGATGGGCAGCGAAGGCACTTTCGGCGTTCTCACAGAGGTCACTCTCAAGGTGTTCCGCTGGATGCCCGAAAACAGAAAGCGTTTCTCATATATGTTCAAGAACTGGGAGATAGCTATGAAAGCGGCAAGAGAAATGATGCAGTGCGAATGCGGCTATTCTTCGGTCTTCCGTCTCTCCGACCCCGAAGAGACTTCGCTCATGCTCAAGCTCTATAACGTCGACGACACACCGCTGGCTCCGCTTCTTGACAAGCTCGGCTACAAGGATATGGAAAGATGTATGTTCCTCGGCTTCACCGACGGCGAAAAGGGCTTCTCAGCGAACGTCGCGAGAAACATAGCCAAAATCGCTCTCAAGCACGGCGCGCTCCCGATGACGGGCTATGTCACAAAGAGCTGGGAGAAGGGCAGATTCAACGATCCCTATCTCCGCGACACTCTCATGGACTTCGGTATCTGCACAGATACGCTCGAATGCACGGTCAACTGGTCTAACATGGCTCAGGTTCACCGCGATGTCCGCAAGGTCTGCCACGCTCTGCCCAACACAGTCGTCACGACACATATGTCTCACTGCTATCCGCAGGGCGCAAACCTCTATTTCATCTTCATCACGAGAATGAGCAACGAGGACGACTTCAAGGCATATCACACAACGATTCTCGACGCTATCCAGAGATCGGGCGCCGCTATCAGCCACCATCACGGTATCGGCAAGATGTTCGCCCCGTGGCTTGAATATTCTCTCGGCGAAAAAGAGTTCGGAATCTTTAAGGTACTCAAGGATTACTTCGACCCCGACTATAACCTTAACCCCGGCGGTACGATTGGACTTGACCTTAAGCCGGAAGAAAAGAGAAATATGCTCGAAAAATAATAACGGAGAATTACTATGCAGAATAAACCGTGGTTCAAACTTGACAACGCGGCTAAAATATTCCCCGGTCAGAACACGGGCACATGGTCTAATTTTTTCAGATTTTCGATTTTACTCAAGGAGCAGGTTGACCCCCTGCTCCTTGAAAGAGCATTAAAGGCCGTTTTGCCCAGATTCCCGTGTTTCGACGTTTGTATAAAAAGAGGAATGTTTTGGTACTATTTTGAAAAAAATCCGAACGGCGCGCCCGATGTCAAGCCGGATATATCGAATCCGTGTCACAGAATAAAATTCAAAGAGAATAAAGGCTATCTTTTCAGGGTCTACTATTATGAGAAAAAGATATCCGTCGATTTTTACCACGCTCTCACCGACGGCAGGGGAGGGTCTTTCTTCGTATGCACCTTAGCCGCCGAATATCTGCGCCTCAAGGGCTATGATATCCCGAGCGGATACAGCGTTCTCGACATAAACGAAAAGGCGACGCCCGAAGAGCTTGAGGACTCTTTCGTGAAAAACGCGGGGTCAAAGGCGAAATTCTCCCGAAAGAACAGCTGGGTGTACCACGCAAAAGGAACTAAAATGCCGAGACATACCGTCAACATGACGGCAGGAATTTTAGACTTGGCGGAGCTTAAAAAGCTGGCCAAAAGCAAGGGCGCAACCATAACCGAATTCATCGAGGCGCTTTTGCTCTACACTATGTATGTCAAACAAAAGAACGAAGAGAAAAAGCAAAAAACCGTCAGTGTTCAGGTCCCCGTTGACTTAAGGAACACTTTCAATTCGAAAACACTGAGAAACTACTCATTGACATATAACGTCAGGATAGATCCAAACATGGGAGAGTATACATTTGACGAGGTTTTGCAGCAAGTCCGCGCGTACCTGAGATATATCAACACCGAAAAACAGCTCAGAGCCATGACGACGGCGAATCTTAAACTCGAACGCTCCGTTATGAAGTACGCCCCGCTTTTCATCAAGGATTTGGGTATCGGCGTCTCGTTTTTCATCACGGGCGAACAGACGACCTCGGTCTTGGGAAGCAATCTCGGACTTGTGAAAATTCCGCCCGAAATGGAAGAATACGTTGACAGAATGTATTTCATGGCAGGCCCCGGCATACTCAACGGCGCAAGATGCGGCGCGGTCGGCTATAAGGACACCTTCACGCTGACCTTCGCCAACGTCTACCGCGAAAGCGACATCGAGCGCTTCTTCTTCACCGAGCTTGTCAAAATGGGACTTCATGTCAAAATCGAGAGCAACAGGAGGTAAAATTATGTCTTATTGCGTTAATTGCGGCGTTGAGCTTGACGCTTCGGCGAAGAAGTGTCCGCTCTGTTCAACTCCGGTTATAAATCCGAACGCCGAGCCGCCCGAGAAATCGTCCACGCCGTTTCCCGAGAGGGTCGATATTCCCGAATCTGTCAACCGAAGATTCACGGCTTTCATCGTTTCAATGGTGATGCTTATCCCGAATATAGTCTGCCTGCTCGTCAATCTTCTTTTCGATAGGAGCAATATGTGGACATGGTGGGTCAACTCGACAAGCCTGCTTGTGTGGGCGGTGTTCGTCTCGCCGTTCCTTTGGAAAAAGCTGCGCGGCTGGCTGATAGTCATAATCGACGCCGCTTTTATTATCGGCTACGCCTATGTTTTCTACTATCTCGAAGACAGCACGGGCTGGTTCCAGTATTGTGCCTTGCCGATAATCATCATATCCGCGGTACTCGTCGGTTTCCTTATCGAGTGGAAACGTTACTTCAAGCCGAATTGGCCCGTACTCATGATAACCGTATTCAGCGAGGTTATTGTTGCCTCGGTTTCGGCCGAGCTGATTGTCAGAAACTATATTTCCGGCGCCCCGTCGGTCAAAATCTCGCTGATAATTTCAGCCTGCTGCGTCGCGCTGATAGCGTTCTTTATAACCGTCGCGACGAACAAGCGGCTTCAGCAGTGGATGGATAAAAAATTCTTCGTCAACTGACGAGCGGAGGATGAAAATGAAAAGATCACTCGCTATAATTATATGTACGCTTTCGGCTTTGCTGCTGTTTGCGTCCTGCGGCGAAAAGGACGGATATGTCATCGCCATCGACGAAAGCATGCATCCGTTCTGCGGCGTTGACTCAAGCGGAGAGCCCGTCGGCTTTGAGGTCGACATACTCAAAGCCATATCCGCCGAGCAGGGCTTCAAGGTCAAATACTACCCGACGGGATATCCCGAAGCCTTGGAAGTTCTCGAAAAAGGCGACGCTGACGCCGTCATGGCGGCCGTCATACCGACAGACGAACTCGCGGAAAAATTCGATTTCACGGATATGTATTATAACAACGAATACGCCGTCGCCGTCAGAAAGGGCAAGAACGAAAAGTTCATCGAACAGTTCAACGAGGGCCTAAGCCGGCTGAACGACAGCGGAAAGTATAAAGAAATATATACGAAATACTTCGGTTAAACAAAACATACAGATCGAAAGGAGGGCCGAAATGAACGACAGAATACCTTATCTTCGAAAGAAGTCAATGAAATTACCGATGAATCCCGGCGTATATATAATGAAAAACAAGTCGGGAGAAATCATATATATCGGCAAGGCGAAAATGCTCAAAAACAGGGTCAGTCAATACTTTGGCTCTCAGAACAACCATACGCTCAAGGTCAGAAAGATGGTCGAAAATGTCTATGACTTCGACTATATTCTGACGGACAGCGAATTTGAGGCGCTCGTTCTTGAATGCAGTCTGATAAAACAGCATATGCCGAAATATAATATTCTCCTCAAGGACAGCAAGGGCTACAGCTATGTTAAAATCACCAAAGGCCCGTGGGGGCGAATAAGCGCCTGCTTCAAAAAAGAAAATGACGGAAACATCTATCTCGGCCCGTTCACCTCGGGATACAGCATGAGGTCAATGGTCGAGGAGGCGAACAAAATATATAAGCTCGCCACCTGCAACAGGAAGTTCCCGGCGGATATCGGCAAGAGCAGACCGTGTCTGAATTTCTATATCGGTCAGTGCTGCGCGCCTTGCCGCGGAAAGATATCGGCTGAGGAATACGCCGAAAACCTGAATGACGCCGTTGAATTTCTCAAAGGCGGTCAGAGCCAGCAGGTCAAACAGCTTAGAGAACAGATGGAAAAATACAGTGAGGCTCTCGAATTCGAAAAAGCCGCGAAGCTTCGCGACAGAATAAACGCTATGGAGAAAATCACGAGCCGTCAAAAGGTCGTCTCCTCGCTTATTAAACAGCAGGATGTTTTCGCTATAGTACAGTCGGGCGAAAAAGCCTGCCTGCATATCCTGCGGTTCAATAAAGGCATACTTTTCGACAGCGAGGATTTCATCTTCGACGCGCAGGAGGATCTTCCCTCAGCAAGATATGAGCTTATAATGAGCTACTATTCTTTCGGGAGAACCATACCCAAACGCATAACGCTTGACGGCGAGACCGAGGACGCCGAAGTCTTGGCGGAATGGCTGAGCGAAAAGGCTGGCTATAAGGTCACACTCGGCACTGTGCAAAAAGGCGAACAGGCTTCGCTTATGGCGATGTGCCGAAAGAATGCCGCCGAAAAATTGGCGCAGTATATGGGCAGAACAATGAAAGAAACAGCCGCCCTCGATGAACTCAAAAACTTGCTCGGACTAAAAAAAGTTCCCGAGTATATCGAGTCATACGATATATCCCATACAGCCGGAAGCGACAATGTCGCAGGCATGATCGTTTTCAAAAACGGTTCGCCCTATAAAAAAGCATATAAACGCTTCATGATAAAAGGCTTCTCGGGTCAGGATGATTACGGCTCAATGCGCGAAGTTCTGACGAGAAGATTTGAACACTATCTCGACGAAAACGAAACGGACGAGGGCTTCAAAGCTCTCCCCGATCTTATATTGCTCGACGGCGGACACGGCCAGATAAACGCGGTCAAACCTGTCCTCGAGCAGTTAGGCCTGAGCGTACCTTTATATGGTATGGTCAAGGACGACAAGCACAGAACGCGAGCCATAGCGGTCGACGGCGGCGAGGTCGCGATAACCTCAAAGCGGCAGGTGTTCACCCTCGTTTCCGAGATTCAGGAGGAGGTCCACCGCTTCGCGATAACCTACCATAAAAGCAAACACTCAAAGAGTACCCTTGAAACGAAGCTGACGGAGATCGAGGGTATCGGCGAGAAGAAAGCAAAAATTCTGCTGAAAAATTTCAAAACGATGAAAGCGATATCCTCGGCGAGCGTTGACGAGCTTAGCGCGGTCGGCGGAATTTCGAAGGCGAACGCCGAAAAAATATATGAACATTTCCAAGGAGGCAGACATGAATAAAGCGAGATTTGCGGTCATAGCGGACACACACTATTTTTCGCCGACCCTTACAGACGGAAAGAGGGCGTACGAGTTAAGGAGCGATTCGGATCAGAAATGCCTGCTCGAATCGGGGGCTATCATCGACTCCGCGTTCAAAACGCTCGCTCTTGACGAGACGATAGACAGCGTGCTTATCTGCGGCGACCTGACATGTAACGGAGAGATGGCGAGCCACAGAGAAATGCTCGAAAAGCTCGATTTTTTGAGCCGATTTAAAAAAGTATATGTCATAACCTCGACCCACGATTGGGCAAGCGACGAGAACGCAAGAGAGTTCTTCGGCGACGAGGAAAGAAAAATCGACGATGTCGCCAAAATTGACGAGCTCGCCGAAATGTATTCGCGTTTCGGACTTGACGACGCCATAGCGAGATACGATATCGAAAACGGACTTAGCTCATATGTCGTCAAGCTTTGCGACGGCTTCAGACTTTTCGCCCTGAACGACGATCAGAACGGCGCAGGAAAGTCGGGATACAGCGAAGAACACATGAAATGGATAAAAGATCAGCTCGCCGAAGCGAAAAGGGCAGGGGACAGAGTTGTTGCCATGCAGCACCATGTTGTTTTACAGCATTACACTCCGCTCCTGACAGGCGGCGGAATCTGCTGCGGCGACAGAGATTGGGTCGCCGAAAACTTCGCCGAAAACGGCGTTGAACTGCTCTTTGTCGGCCATTCGCATATGCATAACATAACCGAATATAAATCCCCGAGCGGAAAAAAGCTTGCCCAGGTCAATGTCGGCTCGCTCGTCGGCTACCCTGCGCCGATAGTCAAAGTCAACATTGACGATGAATACATATCGGTACACACCGAGTATGTCAAAAAATTCAAATATAACGGCTCGGAGCATACTCTCGATTATATGCTGGCTCACTCAAGGGGCGTCATCGAAAAGATAGTCGACGCAGCCTGCTCGGGCGATGTCAAAGACTTCGTCGAGCGCTGCGCCGCTCTTGGACTTCGATCAAAGGCTCTTGAGAAGCTCTATTTCGCCATCAGAAGACTCTTCGCTTACATAAAAAGAGTAACTGTCGGCGAATTTTCAAGGCTTGTCAACCGACTGACATTCGGAAAAGGCATAAACAAAAAAGCTGCCGACGAAGCGTCGGAGGAGGCTGTTATCGAAATAATCTATAACATCTTCCTGAACCTTTTCGACGGCTGCGCGAGAAGATATAAAAAGGGTACGCCCGTCTATACCGTAGTGGCGGATTTTGTCTCGATACCGTCAAGACTGCTCGGCAAAATTCCGTTTGCGCCGAAGAAAATCAAAGCGATAACGGACGAAATCGTCGAGCTCGTATGCCTGCTTATGGACGATGTATACGACAACAATTATTTAAGGTATAAAAAAGGAAATTAAATAGCTTGATTTTTGTCGAATTTTGTGATACAGTATCCGTAAGGAAAAATACGAACAAGGCGGTGCGAATATGGAGACCGATACTTTAAGAGCCAATATCAGAAAATACAGAGTTATTAACGACCTGACGCAACAGGATCTCGCGGACAGGCTCGGCGTCGACAGAACGACATATTCAAAATATGAAAGCGGAAAAGCCAACCCTCAGTTCACGAATGTTGTCAAGCTCGCCGATATATTCGGTATAACCGTCGGCGAACTTTGCGGAAGCAATGACGAAAAGCTTATGGAATTCGGTGACTCTGCGGCTTTCAGCACGGAGGAACTGAGACTTGTCTACGCTTTCAGAACGCTCTCCGAATGGCGCAAAACAGAAATTCTGAGAACCGTGAACAGACTTTCAAACGATCAGGAGAAAGAGAACGAAAAGAACGGAAATATGTGACTTTAAGACCATTATGAACAAGGCCTATATTTTATACTTAGTTTATTGACTTCTTGTGTCAGGTTTATGTATAATGTAAACATAAAGAAGTAATGAAGGGAGGCTGACATAATGGATATGACATGGCTTGACGAGCTCATCGCAAGACTTCAGCAGGTTATCGAGAAGCTCCTTATTAAGTTCGGAATCAAACTTCTGTAATTTTGTACGGACATAAAAAGCGGCTGACCGTTAATCGGTCAGCCGCTTTTTGCGTTTGATATGCGACTTGGCGTAAAGGTGGGAGTTTAAGGCAAAACCCGCGGTTCGCTTGCGAACCGCGGTGCCGCAAGCCGCAGGCTTGCGGCGGTTTTCGTTTCGAAAACCGTTTTGCCGGTCCAGCCTCTTGATGAGAGTTGAGCTTTCTGATCAGACCGAAATGAGCCTTACCGTGCGCTAAAAGCTATGGCTTTTCTGAGACTAAGCTAACTTTGTCGGCTCTCCGAAGCAAGCTTCGTATCGCCGCTGTGCAGCATCTTAACGCGGCGATAGAGGGCAGCGCGGTGGGG
>USMJ01000048.1 GCA_900555805.1 uncultured Oscillospiraceae bacterium
CATCGACTCTGCGGCTCCGAGTCTATGCCTCGGCGCAAACTCACATCAAAAACAAAATACCGCCTGCACCCTTACGGTGCAGGCGGCGGAAGGTCCGATATATTATCTTATTTCTTTTCGGCGGGAAGCAGGCAGTTGCTCGTGAAATACTCAACGCCGTATCCCGCGAATTTCTCGAATTCGCTGATCTTGTCGACTGTCCAACACTGAGGAACAAGCCCGGCGTCGGTTATCATCTTGACCGAGGATTCGTCGCATTTTTTATGATTGAAGCTGACAGCCTCGAAGCCGTCCTTCTTGCAAAGCTCGATTACGCTATCGTCAACCTTGTGCGTCAGATACGAAGTCGGGATCTTCGGATTAAGTTCCTTTACCTTTTTCAAAGGCTCCTCGTTGAACGAAATTACGCGTACCTTATCAAGAACTTTGTATTCTTTAAGCAGGTTCAAAAACTCTTCGATTTTGTCCGCCGTCTCGGTCTTTATCTCGATGACGGAAACTATGTTGTACTTCGAAATAATAGCCAGCGTCTCTTCGAGAGTCGGGATGACGATTCCGTCGTATTTGTCTATGTTCGCGCCGTTGTTATATGTGATCTTCTCGAGGTCGGCGAGCTCGGTGTCGGCTATTTTTATGTTCTTGCCCGTCATTTTTCTCATGTTGTCGTCGTGAGATATGACCCAGAAGCCGTCGGCGGTGAGCTGAATGTCATACTCGACGCCGTAATGTCCCGCATCACAGGCGGCTTTGAAAGCGGCGAGCGTGTTCTCGGGAGCGATGGCGGAAAGTCCTCTGTGAGCGATCATCTTGATTTTCGAGAGGTCCGCGACGGACGAGGTCGAGATCGAAACCGTCTCTTTCGGCGCGATGGGCTTTATGCCCGAAAGCTCATAATAAGCCGCGCCTGCCGCCGCGCTGATAACGACGATGAGCGCAATTATAATTGATATTATCTTAGTTTTTTTCTTCATCTTTTTTACTCCTATCGGTATTGTTGTTTTCCGCTTCGGTCGGCGATTTTCCGACATAGCGGTTGACTAAAAGCGAGACGGTCACGCCGTAGGCGGTGCTCAATATACGGTTGATGGCGTATAAATGAGGGCTGTTGCTTCCGACGGTTATGACTATTATCAAAAACGTCGCGACCGCTATCGCCGTTGCGTCCGTCTCTTTTATAAGCGTGAGGAAATATATGAGGATCATAACCCCAAGCGGCACGATTATAAAGTCGAGCGTTTGTATGATTTTGAATCGCCCGACGACGAGAACGAGCATTCCGAACAGGCCGCCTATGCAGGTGCCTATTATCCTTGAAATTCCCGATCTGAACGACTGCGAAACGCTGCCTCTCATGACGATGACCGCCGCGAGACAGGCGTAGATCGAAGTGTGTTCATTGACGAGAAAGTCTATCCCTCTGTGAAAGGCACACTCATGCCCTGCGGTCAGATTCAGGATAAACCGCAGGAGCGAATAAGTGAACATACACACAGCGACAGCTATGCCCGTCTTGATATTTCTCATTCCTATTTTCGGCAGTTGCTTTTTCTTCATCAAGCACCTCTCGATCGTCGGATTGTTTACTGCATGTTTTCAAGCTTTCCCTTAGTCTGTCTGAGGTCGGCGCTTGAGACCGAAAGGAAGTTGTCGACTTCGCCGATCATTCTCATTGAATATTCGTACGCCGCGTTTCTTACGTCGTCCGACCACTTCTTCGCGTTGGCGGTCAGTTCGTCGCAGTCAGCCTTCGTCGCTTTCATCATAGCTTCGCAGTCGTTGTTGGTTTCGGCTAAAAGCTGAGACGCTCTTTCGTTGGCTGTCTTTGTGATGTTGCTCTCGCTGATGAGCTGTTCGGCGTGAAGCCTTGCGTTTTCGATGATTCTGTCGGCTTGAGCCTTTGCGTCCTCGATCATGCTCTGAGCCTTGGCTCCGGCGTTTTCGATCGTTATGTTCGCTTCTTTCTCGGCGGCGGCTTTCTTGTTCTGAGCGAACTGTTCCGCCGAATCGAGGATCTTGTTTCTGTTGGCTGTTATCTTCTTCGCGCTCTCGAATTCGGGCGGAAGACTTGTTCTTATCTCGTCCGAGAGGGTGACGATTTTTTCGCCGTCAAGTATCGTCTTGTGGAAAAGCCTGAGATTAAATCCGCTGCCCACAGTGTCGACTATTTCGTCCAATAATTCTTCGATATGCATATCTTTCACCTATCCTTTAATCTTTTCTCTATATCGCTTAAAATCTCTTTCGGCACAAACGCCGATATGTTCCCGCCGAGCGAGCACACCTGTTTTATAACGCTTGAGGAAAGGAACATGTTGTCCGAATCCGCCGCTAAAAACAGTGTTTCCACATCGCCGTTGAGTTTCTTGTTTATGAGTGCCTGCTGAAATTCATCCTCGAAGTCGGAAACAGCGCGAAGGCCTTTGACGATCGCGACCGCCCCTTTTTCTTTGGCGTACTCGGCAAGCAGTCCGCAGTGGGAATCGACTACGACGTTGGGCATATCCTGCGTACAGCGGATAAGCATATCGACGCGTTCCTCCTGCGTGAAAGAGTAGTTGCCCATTTTTTTATAGTTTGACATAACGACGACTATGACGTTGTCAAATAGCTTCGACGCCCGTCTTATTATGTCTAAGTGGCCGATAGTCACCGGGTCGAACGAACCGGGGCATACGGCGATTTTTCTTCCCATTTTCATTTCTCCTCAAAGCGGTAAGTCACAAGTTTGATCTTACCGTATTTGTATTCCTTTGTCATTTTGAAGCCGCCCGCCGTTTCGGGCAGTTCCTCATCGAACGGAGCTTCGCAGACAATAACGCCGCCCTCGTTCATGATGTTCGCTGTCAATGGCAGAGCTTTTTGCAGAAGTCCCGTTCTGTAGGGCGGATCGAGAAAAGCGACATCGTATCTGTCGGCTCTCGACGCGGCGAAAGCTATGCTGTCTGTGTTAAGGACGATAGCGTTCTTTCCGAGCCCCGTGCTTTCAAGATTCTGCTTGACGACCTCGACGGACTTTTTCGAGAGATCGACAAAGACCGCACTTTTCGCTCCTCTTGAAAGAGCCTCTATACCGAGCTGACCCGAGCCTGCGAAAAGGTCGAGAATTTTTCTTCCCTCGATCTCGAACTGAATTATGCTGAAAAGAGCTTCCTTAACTCTGTCGGTCGTTGGCCTTACGTCCTCGCCCTCAAGAGTTATGAGCCTTCTTCCTCTTGCGGTGCCTGTTATAACTCTCATATAGTTCCTCTCTCTGCCGAAAAGCGTCTGATACTTTACTATATATTATCACACTTTATCGGGAAAATTTCAACCTTTTACGACAATATTTACAATTTGCGGCGTATAACTTATCTCGCAAGCTCACCGGGAGTGCAAAAAATAAGTTTTACCCCAAGGTGAACATTCAAATTCTGAACCCTGCCGAATTATAAATGCTTCTCCAACAAGACAAGATGAATATTCGGTATCCCGTTGAACACTGTCGGAACGATACCGACTTCCCTGTACCCCAACTTATTATATAGCCCTCGGGCGGCTTTGTTCTTTTCGTTTGTATCCATACGAAGTTCGGGGCAGCCGTTTTCTTTCGCGTAATTCTCATAGAAAGCGACGAATGCTTTGCCGTACCCCTTACCGGAAGCGTCGGGGGAAATGACGAGCGTGTGAAGTACGCAGACTTCGTCGTCTTTGGCGGCATATTCCCAGCTTCCGCCTGAATAAACGTCGACCTGAGTGTTGTTTATGATCGCCGCGCCTAAAACCGCGCCGCTGTCTTCGAGAACAAAAAGTTCGCCCTTTTCGGCGGCGTCTTCGGCGGTCTGCCGGGTGGGATAGACGCCTCTTACCCAGCAGGTGGTCTGCTTGCCGCTCTCCTCGTCGTCATGTATTTTATCATATATCTTTTCGACGGCGTCAAGGTCGCCGATATCGGCTTTTCTTATTAAAATTCCGGACATATTACACCTCCGAGAAACTGTTTTCAGTCCAGATTTGCCTTGGGTTTGACGGGCTTTCTGCCGTGATTGTAGAGCTTTCTGTCGTCGAGCGCCCACTGTCTCTGGGTGAATTCGCCCTTTTTGACCTCGCCGATGCTCTGCGCCATTTCGTAGACCGTGGCGTCGAGCGTGTCGAGCTGACAGAGAACCTCGGCCTCGATGAACAGCGGTCTGACCGCCGCACCGAACTCTGGTTCGCCGTGGTGAGAAATAATCATATGTTCAAGAAGAACAGTCGTTTCCTCGGGTACGCCGAGCTTTCGCGCTGTCTTTTCGATTTCCATTGCGCCCATAACGAGATGTCCGAGGAGGTTTCCCTTGACTGAATAGCTCGCGGCGACGCCTGTGGTTTCGTTTACGTCGTACTCGTAGAGTTTCGCTATGTCATGAAGAATAACGCCCGACAGAAGCAATTCTCTGTCGATCGACGGATAAATGCGGCAGGCGCATTCAGCCATTTTAAGTATAGACAGCGTGTGATAGAGAAGTCCGCCCCTCATGGCGTGATGAAGCTTGAACGCCGCCGGCCAATAGAGAAGCTTATCCTTGTGGCTGTCGACTATCGCCTTTGTCAGATTCTTGAGATCAGCGTCTCTGAAAGTGTCAAGCGTGTTGAGAATTTCACCGAGCATCATTTCGCCCGAATATTCGGACGACGGAACAAAGTCGCATATGTTCACTCCGTCTGCGTCTATGGTCTTTCTTATGCGGTCGATTCTCAGCTGATCCGCTCCGTTATACTGCTGGAGCTGACCTCTGAACTTGATAAGGTCGTTGACCTCATAAGTTCCGTGAAGCTCCTCGCGGTAGTCCCAGAGTTTAGCCGATATCTCGCCGTCCTTGTCGCAAAGCGTCATCGTCAGATAGGGGACGCCCTTGACGTTTATTTTCTTTTCGATTGTTTTGATCAGTGCGAAACCGTCCACACTGCCGTTGCTCTGTTCGATATAATTCATTATCCGTCCTCCTCGTCATAGCTTTTGAAGCCCTCGCCGAGAACTTCGCCTGCTTCTGAAATTATAGTGAATGCGTGTTCATCAACACCGCGGACTATTCTGTTTATCCTGCTGACCTCGGGCGCTCTTGCGGCGCAGACAAGCATGCTCTTGTCGCTGTCGGTGTAAGCTCCCTTGGCGGGAAGTATGGTAACGCCCCTGTGCAGCTGCGTCATGATCGCCTTCGAGACTTCGCCCGGCATCGAGGTGACAATGAACAGAACTCTGCCGTGTCCCGTGCCGTAGAGTATGAGGTCTATGACCTCGCCCGATATAAAGACGACTATCGCCGAATAAAGCGCGCTTTCTATGTTTCTGTATGCTATACCGGCCGCGAGAACGATCATCGAGTCCACGAGCAAAAGCATCCTGCCCATCGAAAGGTGGGGGTACTTCTTATTTATGAGTTTGACAATGATATCCGTTCCGCCGCTTGTGGCGTTTCTCATGAAAACGATCGCCAGTCCCACGCCGCTGCAAACGCCGTAGAAAATTGCGGCGAGAAGTCTGTCGCTCGTACCGCTCGGTATGATCTTGGCGAAGATATCCGTCGTCAGGGAGAGAATTATCGTCGCTATGAACGACTTGATAAAGAGCTTCCTGCCGAGAAAGACAAACGCCAGAATGAACAGTGGAATGTTCAGCGCGAGCATTATCGTACCGATCGGGAGCGAGGGAAAAAAGTGGTTGATAATAGTCGAAATACCCGTCACGCCGCCGCAGGCGATATTGTTCGGGACGGCGAACATATTTATGCCGAGCGAAAATATCGACGAACCGACGATGAAAAACAGAATATCGACTATCCATGTTATCACACCCGAGCGTTTCGGTGATTTCATGTTCTTTTCAGGCTTCGTCATTTTGATCATTCTCCTCATTTATAACAGCGAAAAGTTCCCTTAATCTTTCTAATTCTCCGCTAAGATAAAGATAGCCGAAGAGAGTTTCCATGGCTGTCGCATAGTGATAATCTCTCGGGTTTCCGTTCTTCGGGAGGTGGTTCGTGTGAGCGTTTCTGCCCCTTTTGAAAACAGTCTCCTCTTTCTCCGAAAGCATCGGAAGTATCTTTTCGCACGCCTTTGCCTGAGCGGCGGCGCTGACACTGCCGACAGCCGAGCGGTGAAGCTTGTTCGCGCTTCTGTTCGCCTGACAGACGAGTTTTTCTCTGACGAAAAGATCATATACCGCGTCACCGACAAAAGCGAGCGCAAGAGGACTGAGCTGATTTGGGTCACAGTCAAATTCGAGTAATCTTTCCAATACTTCTCCTCCGTTAGTTCACAAAGTCAAATTCGAAATCATATATGCTGACGGTGTCGCCCTCCTGTATTCCCTTTTCTCTCAAAGCGTCGATTATTCCGCTTGACTGGAGAACTCTCTGGAAATACTGGAGCGATTCGTAGTCGTCGAGATCGGTCTTGCAGAGGATCTTGACGAGCCATTCCGCTTCGACGATGTAGACGTCGTCCTCGACGGTGATGGTGAAGCCCGTGTTCGACTTTTTCATCAGCGTCTCCATCGGGACATCCTGCGATTCATATTTCTTTATCGGCGGCAGGGTGGCAAGCATTTTAGCCGCCGCGTTTATTACTTCCTTTGTGCCCTCGCTTATCGGCGCGCACATTTCATGGTACTCGAGACCTTTCTGCTCGATGTAGGTTCTGAACCTCTCAAGCTGACTGTCGTCTGCGAGGTCGATTTTATTTCCGACGACTATCTGCGGTCTTTCGGCGAGTTCGGGATCGAACTTTTCAAGCTCGGAGTTTATCTTCTCGAAATCCTCGATCGGATCTCTGCCCTCGCTGCCCGAAACGTCGACTATGTGTATGAGCATCCTGCATCTTTCAACATGGCGCAGGAACTCATGACCGAGACCGACTCCGTCGCTTGCGCCCTCGATAAGACCGGGGATATCGGCGATAACAAACGACACTCCCTCGCCGAGAGATACCACGCCTAAAACGGGCGTAAGGGTCGTGAAGTGATAGTCGGCGATTATGGGCTTCGCCTGACTGACGACGGATATAAAGCTCGACTTTCCGACATTCGGGAAACCTAAAAGCCCGACATCCGCGAGAAGCTTAAGCTCTAAAACGACCTCCCATTCTTCTCCGGGCGCGCCGTTTTTGGCGAATCTCGGCGTTTGTCTTGTCGGGGTCGCGAAGTGGGGGTTGCCCCAGCCTCCTCTGCCGCCTTTGGCGGCTATGAACGGCTCGTCCGACGACATGTCCGAAAGAATGACGCCGCTCTCGCATTCCCTGATAACGGTTCCTCTCGGAACGTATATTATGAGATCCGCGCCTTTTCTTCCGTTTCGTCTTCCGCCCTGACCGTTACAGCCGTTTTCGGCTTTGTATTTTCTTTTGTACTTGAAGTCGGCGAGGGTCGAGAGGTTGTCGTCGACCTTGAAAACGACGTCGCCGCCCTTACCGCCGTCACCGCCGTCGGGACCGCCCGAAGCGACGAATTTTTCTCTGTGAAAAGCAACCGCGCCGTCGCCGCCGTTACCTGCTTTTATCTTGATTTTTGCCTTATCAACGAACATAGCCGTCTCCTTTCGGCAGACATAACATCCACGCATAAAATATCATTATAATTATACAACACAAAGGCGGAATAATAAATAGTTTTTCAAAATTTTATTATTTTGCCGTAGGCCGAGCCGTATAAATCAGCCGCCGACTGTATGGCTGAATCCGACCCGACAGCGGGCGGAGCCGCTCGGGCACCGTCAGCGGCTGTCGCCGCCGACGGTACGCTCACGGCTCCGTTCCCGG
>USMJ01000049.1 GCA_900555805.1 uncultured Oscillospiraceae bacterium
GCCAAACAGCCGCCGAAAAAAAGATGACGGTCAGTCGCCTTTGCAGGTAGCAATAAAGACGGGAAATTTCGACATAGCGAACCTGCTCATAGACAGCGGAGCGGATATCAACTTTATCGAAGGAGAAGACAGCTACGACGACTGGCGTATGCCCGTTCTCAACTATGCGATCCTTGCCGCGGTCATGAACTGCCGCTATACTTTAAGGATGGATTTCGGCGATCGCATATACGAAGAAGAAAAATCGACCGAAGAAAGCGCCGACGCGGCTTTCGGCGTTCTTAAACGCCTGCTCGAAAGCGGTGCGGATGTCCGCGGCCGGTTCATGTTCTTTGTCAGCCTGCTCGACCAGATCTATTGGGTCACGGGTTCGACGATAGGCGGACTTGTCGGTTCGCTTCTTCACTTTGACACCGACGGAATCAGCTTTGTCATGACGGCGATGTTTGTCGTTATATTCTTAGAGCAGTGGCTCAAAGACAAACAGCATACCGCGTCATATATCGGGCTCGGCGCGTCCGTTATATGCCTTATCATATTCGGCGCGGACTCGTTTATGGTCCCTGCGATGATATCAATAGTCACGCTTCTCGCGGCGCTTAAAAAGCCGATAGAAAAAAGATCGGAGGCGTTAAAGAAATGATGGTCACACAACAGTTGATCACTATCTCCATGTGCATTCTCGGCACAATGATACCGCGTTTTCTGCCGTTTCTGATATTCAACGAAAAGCGCAGGACGCCCGCTTTTGTCACATATCTCGGGAAATATCTTCCGTCGGCGGTGTTCGGAATGCTGATTATATACTGTCTGAAAGATGTCAGCGTTCTTCACGGCTCGCACGGTATCCCCGAACTTATATCCATAGCCGTCACGGCAGGTATCCACCTTTGGAGAAAACAAATGCTTCTCTCGATAGCCGCAGGAACGATCTGCTATATGCTTCTCATCCAGTTTGTGTTCTGATAAAAAAGTCCGCCCATATTCGGACTTTACCCTCCGCCGAGAGAGCCTGAGATCGGCAGTCGCTCGGCGTACCGCCTAAAAAATATATCCGCCGCTATGTTTCAACACAGCGGCGGATTTTTGTATGAATTTTGATCACTTGCGAGAAATTATCGGAAGAATATATTTGCCGATAAGATTATAGATGATGTCGTAGATGACTTCGAACAGCGAGGTCAGACCGAGCTTATCGAATATTTTAAGCGCCTTTGAGCCTTCAACATGCTCTCTGAAGCGGCTCTCGTTCGAAAGCTCGACAAAGGGATTCTCGGCGTCGTAGTCCTTCGCTTTTCCGTTCATGACGGTGAAGTTGAACACCTTGTCGTTAAGCGGAGTCGCCGAACCGACCATAAAATACGATACCTTGACAGCCGCGGTCGTGAGACTTTCCTTGGGAATCTTTCCGCTGAACTTGACAGTTATGCTCTCTCTCGGCTTTATTTCGGTGAGCATATATTTCGAAAGATCGAAGCTGATATCCATGCCTTCGACGGCGACGGAGAGAAGTCTCATGTTGTTCTTCTTAGAAAGGTTGGTTATGACGAGCGCGGTGTCGTCCGCCGTGATATAACCGGGAACGCTCGCGTCGAACTCGGCGTAGACCGATTCGCAGACGTTCATCGAATAGTGGAACTGCGGATACTTCGCGAAAGAATGAACATCGACACGGTCGTTAGTCTCGACGAGCATCTTCATAAGCTCTGCCGAATAATCGTCCTTGAGGGTCATTCCGTGGAAGAGACCGTCGCAGAACCATGTTGTCTCGGGAAGATAAGCCGTCGAAGCGTCGATCTCCATACCGGGAGAAAGGTGGTTATGCGTCTTGTCGGAGCAGATTGTTCCAAGCGTCTGATAACCGTCGTTGAAGCGCGAGCCTAAAGGAGCGCAGACGGCGCCGGTCGAGGAATTGACCGAGATGATGGCGTCTGAATTTTCCTGAGTACCGATAACGCCGGGCCAGCCCGTTCCTGCTATTATGTACACGTTGGTTCCTGCGTTCTCCGCCTTCTTCAGAAGAGAGGACATATTAGCGAGGATCTCATTGTGGAAATAGTCGGATTTCTTCATGACCTCAGAATCACGGAAAGCTTCGGGAGCGTATTCCGCTTTCATCTGCTCATACTTTTCGGCGGGCATGAAATCCCAGATGCTTCCCCATGTTCCGAGTATCTCTTTGACATGAGGAACAAGATAATATATAACGTCGTCGAGGAAGCCGAGCTCGTTCGCCTTGACGAGCCAGTTATAGTCCTCTTCGAACATCATGCCGTTTTCGATGAAGTTAAGGAGTACCTGTTCGTCGAGTTTGGCGTCGTTTGTCATAAGGTCGTATGCAAGCAGCGCGCCGCCGATAGCGGGAACTGTCATGACGGCGTTGTTGACCTTGCCTTTTTCGCCGTAGAGCGCAAGGTAGGTCGCCGTTGTCTGACCGCCGTGGCTGACGGCGATGAGATTGACTTTCGGCGCGCCCGTATATTCGAGTACATCGTCGATATATCTGTCGAGATCGGCGGCGCAGTCAACTATATTTCTTCTGAAATCGGTGTTGAAGTTAAAGGTCCACTCGTCAGCCTTGTCGCCGAGATTTTCGGTGACATAGGGCATGATCTCTATCTCGTGGCGATATTTTCCGTCTTCGTTTTCATTGAGCCACTTTGTGTTCGTGTCATATGCGTGGCTGTGGTATGTGTGAAGCGGCGTGACCGGCTTACCTGTTTCGTCATAAGCCATGTCGCCGAACATCATCTTGAACTCGACGCCGACCGTGTCCGCGAGCTTTTTGGCGTCGCCCTTAGCCAGCGAGCCGATATCAATACCGAGTTTCGCGGCGTTGACGGCTATTCTCATGAGGATCTTATCCATCTGAATGTTCCAGATATGAATCTGTTCGCCGTTCTCGCCGTCCTTATAAAGCGCGGACGAGCTGTAGCCCGGGACAATGATTATCGGATAGACCTCCTCGGTGTCGGCCGCGCTCGCTATCGGTGCCATAATGCAGAAGCAGAGCGTCAAAGCCAAAACAACTGATAAAACCTTTTTCATGAATGTTCCCCCTGAAAGTTTAAAATAAGCGCCGACGGCAAAAACCGCCGACAACTCAACATATGTAGGATTATACAATAATTTCTCAAACTTATCAACAAAATTTTCAACTTAATTTTGATTAAATTTTAAAATTATGACAAATAAACGACATATTTTTTATTTTGTACGAAGTCAGTGACTGCTTTTCTTAGTTTTATTCCGCGGCTTAAAGTCTCTAATGATAATAATTATTCGATAACAGGTTAGAATATAAGCTGAGAACAAGACTTGTAATAAACCGAAAGAAGTGGTAAAATTATGAAAAAGCGTTTCGGACAAAAGGCGTTTGCCGCCATAGCGGCGGCGATAGTTTTGGTTATCGCCGTCGGATACGGGATCTTCTATCACTACTACTCCATGATGAATTATCAGAAAGAGGAAGATCAGACGCTCACTTCCTATGAAAACGAGACTGACGGAGATCTGACCGACAGCGACGGAAATATCATCAACAACATGGAAAGCTCGATAGAGAACAACAAGGGCAACGCCGAAGAGCTTTCCTCCTCCGACGTATATAATATTCTGTTTATCGGCACGGACGCCAGAGGGAACGAACGCGGAAGATCGGACGCAATGATACTCGTTTCGATAAATTCACGGACGAAAAAGATAGTTCTGACTTCGTTTCTTCGGGATATCTATCTTTATATTCCGTCCGTCGGAAACAACAGGCTCAACGCCGCATACGCCTACGGCGGAGCGTCGCTTCTGATGAAAACTCTGAAGCAGAATTTCGGGATAACCGTCAGCAACTACGCCAAGACGAACTTCTTTTCGTTTATCAAAATAATTGACGCTCTCGGCGGCGTGACCCTCACGGTCACTTCGGCGGAGATAAAACAGATAAATCATAATCTCAAAGAAATCAACAAGCTTCGCGGACTTCCGCAGTCAAAGCACGCTATGTCCCTGTCGCAGGCAGGCAGCGTACGGCTTAACGGAAGTCAGGCTTTAGCCTACGCCCGAATAAGATATATCGGGACGGACTTCGGGCGAACCGAGCGGCAGAGAAAAGTCCTCTCGGCGCTGATAACCTCATTCAAGAGCGCCGGGGTCAAACAGCTTTCGTCGCTTATGACAAGCGTTCTTCCGCTCGTCAGCACAAATTTGAAACAGGGCGATATACTCAAGCTCATATCAAACTCCGGCGCGTACGCCAAATATTCGGTCGTCAGCCAGAGCATTCCGGCAAGCGGCACTTATTCGTTCGTGACGATAAGAAAGATGTCGGTCATCAGCATAAATTTCGAAAAGAACAGGAAACTTCTGAAAGATACTATTTACGGGTAGGGATAAAAATGGATAATTTTTCACAGAAAAAGCAAAGAGCGGAAGAGCTGAGGCTCATAATCAATTATCACAACAAGAAATATTATGAGAACGACGCCCCCGAGATCGAGGACTTCGAATACGACAGGCTCATGCAGGAGCTTATCAAAATCGAAGAGGAATTCCCCGAACTTATAACGGCCGACTCCCCCACCCACAGGGTCGGCGGAAAAGCCGACGGTCAGTTCGCGCCTGTCGAACACGCCGTCGTCATGGAAAGCCTTCAGGATGCTTTCTCCGAGGACGATATCAGAGACTTTGACGCGAGGGTTCGCGCGGTCGTGTCGGACCCCGTCTATGTCGTTGAGCCGAAAATAGACGGTCTTTCGGTCTCGCTCGAATATGTCAACGGCGAATTTGTCCGAGGCTCGACAAGAGGCGACGGCAGGGTCGGCGAAGATGTCACGGCGAATCTGAGAACAGTCAGGAGCATACCGCTAAAAATAAACACTACCCTGCCTTTCTTGGAGGTCAGAGGCGAAGTCTATATGTCGCACGAGGTCTTTTTCCGCCTTGTCGAGGAGCAGGAGCTGAACGAGGAGAAACCGTTCAAGAACCCGAGAAACGCGGCGGCAGGATCGCTCAGGCAGAAAAATCCGAAGATCACGGCGAAGCGCAAGCTTGACATCTTCGTTTTCAACATTCAGCAGATAGACGGCCATGAGCTGACCGAGCATAAGCAGTCGATAGACTACATAAAAAGTCTCGGTTTCAGCACCATTCCGTTTTATAACGAGTTCGACAACATCGAGGACGCGCTCGGAGAGATCCGCCGTATAGGCAGCATCAGGGGCGAGCTTCCGTTCGATATAGACGGCGCTGTCGTCAAGGTTAACAGCTTTGCACAAAGGCAGGCACTCGGCAGTACGGCGAAGTTCCCCAAATGGGCTATCGCTTTCAAATATCCGCCCGAGGAAAAAGAGACAACGCTGCTTGACATCGAGGTCAATGTCGGCAGGACGGGCGTTCTCACACCGACGGGCGTTTTCGAGCCGACCACTCTCGCCGGAACGTCGGTCAGCAGGGCGACTCTCCACAACCAGGATTTCATAAACGAACTCGGCATTCAGATCGGCGACAAGGTCATTATCCGAAAGGCGGGCGACATCATACCCGAAGTTCTGCGCGTGACGGAACATAACGGTTCCGGGGTGTACACCCTGCCTGAGTTCTGCCCATCATGCGGTGCTAAAACGGTACGAGACGAGGGCGAGGCGGCTTTGAGATGCACTAATCCCGACTGCCCGGCGCAGCTTCTTCGTGTGCTTATACACTTCTGTTCAAGAGACGCTATGGATATTGACGGCTTGGGCGAAGCTCTTTTAAAGGTATTCACCGAAAAGGGGCTTATAAAAAGCCCTGCGGATATATACTCGCTCAAAAAGGAACAGATATCATGCATCGAAGGTCTCGGCGACAAGTCAGCCGAAAACCTGATAAATGCGATCGAGAAATCAAAACAGAACGATCTTTCAAGGCTCGTCTACGCTTTGGGGATCCGACACGTCGGTCAGAAAGCCGGTAAGCTTTTAGCCGACAGATTCATTGACATCGACGGCATTATCTCGGCAAGCAAAGAGGACATCGAACAGATAGAGGGCTTCGGCTCCGTCATGGCGCAAAGCGTAAGCGACTACTTCGGCGTACCCGAAAGCGTAGGACTTATAAACGAGCTCAAAGCGGCAGGCGTCAACATGAAGTCGCAGCGCGAGATCAAGGACGAGCGTTTCAAGGGGATGACTTTCGTTCTGACAGGTACTCTGACTTCCTACAAGCGTAGCGAGGCGGCGGAGATAATTGAAAGTTTCGGCGGAAAGGCAGCTTCCTCAGTGTCGAAAAAGACGACCTATGTTCTCGCAGGCGAGGACGCGGGAAGCAAGCTCAAAAAGGCGACCGACCTCGGCGTAACGGTCATAAACGAGGAACAGTTCGCCGAAATGATCAAGTGATCGGGGCGACTAAATGAGTGACAGGGATATGAGCGTTCAAGACACGCAGGAGGAACACGTCGCTTTTTATAAAAAGCGCCTGTTTTGGTGCGTGATATTCTTCATAGCGGTATGCGCTATCGGAGTTTCAGCCGTCAGAAGCGACGCGGCAAAAGCCGACACAAAGGAAAGCAGCAGGTATTTCGTCTCAAGAAGCACGGCGGTTTCGGCGACGGACGAGGCGGTTCGGACATCGGGCGAAGATATTATAACGACAAGTGAAACGGAAACAACTGCGGTTAATACGGATTCGATATCGGGCGAAGTTGTTCCTGCTATAGGTTTCCCCAACGCGACGGACAATAAAATCGAAACCGAAACGAGCGAAAGCGACGGCGGTAAAGAAGAATCAAACGGTTTCACCGTCTATGTCACGCCGACGGGTAAGCGATATCATTTAAGAAAGAGCTGTGCCGGGAAAAACGCTATCGAAACAAAGCTTTCGTCGGCGAAGAAAAAATATACGCCCTGCAAGAAATGCGCGGGCGGATAATGTATACAGATAATAATTAAATCGCACTTTTACCGAAAGGCAAAAGTGCGTTTTGGTTTGTGACAAGCTTGATTTTATACATTCAAGACGAGTTCTATCTCGCCGTCATCCTCGTTACCCGTCGGTTCGAAGCCGAAAGACTTGTATAACGTCATGGCGCAGGGATTTTCCTTGTTGCAGGTGAGGGCGACTCTTCCCGAATCGCCGAACGGCTTCGACTTGATATAATCAAGCACAAGCTTAAACGCGGCTTTTCCGAAGCCCTTCCCCTGCTGTGTTTCGTCGATCATCATGTGCCATATGTCATATTCGGGGACATCGTAGTCATAGATGACCATGACATAGCCGACCATAGCGTCCCCGTTGTAAATTCCGAACGGCTGACACTGATCGCGATAGATATAAGCCTGCGCGAGACTGCGGATGGGATGGGAAACGAATTCTTCCTGATCTTTTCTGAGCTTTAAGTTAAAAGCGTCGATGAAATTATCTTCTGTGATTTTTCTTATTGTAACTTCCATAGTTAAATCTCCCGAGTAATAAATTTAGCTGTCATTTCACTAATAAAGAAATGACGGTGAAATCACATTATGATCTCACTGTGAAAATATTTCTCCTGGAATTCGGTTTGCCTGCGAATCTCCTCCGCCGTGAACTTCTGACCTTTCGGCGCAACGACCCACTTATCCTCGACGTCGTCAAAGCGGTGAATTACGGCTATGACTTCGCCCGTGAAAGTGTCGAGCGGCTT
>USMJ01000050.1 GCA_900555805.1 uncultured Oscillospiraceae bacterium
CCGCCGCAGCCGAAAACGGTTATGACTCTCCCCTTCTTGACTTCGTTCAATGTTCTGATAACATTTTCAAGTCCGTCGGGGGTGTGGGCGTAGTCAACTATAACTTTATATGGCGTGTCAGTGTCAAGCACCTCAAATCGGCCCTTGACGCTTTTCAGCTCAGACACGGCCGCGAGCACATTGTCGAAGTCAAAGCCTAACCCGAGCGTACAACCGATAACGGCCATTGAGTTATAGACGGAAAACATTCCCGGGGTCGAATAGTGGACTCTTCCTATCATTGAAATTCCGACGATGGCGTAGTCAACGCCGCCGGGGCTTAATTTTATCGTTTTGGCGGTGAGGTCGGCGGCGTCCTGTTTCGCCGAATATGTCATGACCTCGCAGGCCGTTCCCTCAAGCAGGGATTTATAGGCAGGATCGTCGATGTTCACGATCGCTTTGTCGCAACCAAGAAACAACTTTCTCTTCGCCGCGATATAGTTTTCCATCGTTCCGTGGTAGTCAAGATGATCCTGAGTGAGGTTAGTGAAAATTCCGATATCGAAGTGACAGCCGTCGGTTCGGCACTGGTCAAGAGCCTGCGACGAGACCTCCATGACGCAGTATTCCGTCGCGCAGTCAGCCATTTCTTTGAACATTCGGTTCAAATCAAACGCGTCGGGCGTTGTCAGAACGCTGTCCGTCTTTTTTCCGTCAATGATATTCGCCACGGTTCCGATAAGACCCGCCTTTTTTCCGAGCTTGGTCAGAACATCGTAGATAAGCGTGGAAACTGTCGTTTTTCCGTTCGTTCCCGTGACGCCTATAAGCTTCATTTTCTTCGACGGTTCGGAGAAAAACTCGCCGCACATCTTGGCGTAGGCGCTTCTTGTGTTTTCGACGAGCACCTGATTTTTGCAACCGGTGTCTCTTTCGGCGATTATCGCCGCCGCTCCGCTTTCTTCCGCTTTCTTCGCCGCGGTGTGGCCGTCAAAATTTTTGCCGGCGATACAAACGAAGGCGCAGCCCTCTTTACATTTTCTCGAATCATCGGTGATATATGAAATTTCAACGTCCTCATAGCTGTTTTTAACGGCCGTGTTTCTTAAAAGTTGGGATAATTTCATTCTATGACCTCCGCTTTATTTTTTGCTTTTTTCTCTCGGTGTTTTTTCTTTTTGGGGTACACACCGACTTTCTTTCTGTCAGTCAGCGTCAGCCACGCCGCTGGTTTCCTGGAAATATACGGTCACGCTTGAACCGGCTTCGACCTTTGTTCCCGGATCTATGCTCTGTTTGAAAGAGACGGTGCTGTTCGTCTTAAGCGACGGACCCGAGAATGTTATATTAACTCCTGCCGAAACGGCAAGCTGATTGACCTGAGATATTGTTTTATTCGTGAAGTCGGGGACTTCGACTGTTGTTGTCTTTGAGTCCTCCTCGGTGTATATGACTATAACTCCGCCCGACGGAACCGTCTGTTTCGCCGCGGGATTCTGCGAGACGACCTTTTCGCCCGAGCCGACGACCTTGACCGAATAGCCCTGCCTTGCGGCGAGCTGTTTAGCCGAAAGAACAGTGCTTCCGACGAGATTCGGAGCGGTCGAAGTGACTGTCGCGAGTTCCTTTTCGGTATATTTAGGCTCGACATTAAGATATTCGAGCGTATTCTGCATAACCTCTTTAGCGGCAGGGGCGGCTATAACGCTGCCCGAATGGACATCCGTTCCGGGGTTATCGACGATTATAAGAACGGCTATCTGAGGATCGTCGGCAGGCGCAAAGCAGGCAAATGATCCCGAATAAATTTCCTTCTCGCTGTCCTGGCTTTCCTTTATCTTCTGTGAAGTAGCGGTTTTGCCTGCGACCCGATAGCCCGGTATATATGCATTCTTACCCGTACCGGCGGAAACGACTTTTTCCATCATTTCGCAGACCTGCTTGCTTGTGCTTTCGCTGATGACCTGCCTTTTGACGACGGGTTCTTTTGTCGAAAGGACGTTTCCTTCGCTGTCGACCGTTCCGGCGACAACATAGGGCTGCATGAGCTTTCCGCCGTTCGCAACGGCGCTTATGGCTGTGATTATCTGGATCGGCGTGACCTTGATGGTCTGACCGAATGATGTACTCGCAAGGTTGACCTTGGTGAAGCTGTTCTTGGCGTGGTATGTGACGCCCGCGACAGGCTCAGCCTCGCCGGGGAGATCGATCCCCGTTTTTTCGGTGAAGCCGAACGCCTCAAAATATTTGAAATATGACGCCGTTCCGAGCTTCTGACCTATGGTTATGAAGAACGGGTTGCAGGAATTCATGAGACCCTGCGTCAGAGTTTGGTGGCCGTGACCCGTTCGTCTCGCGCAGTGGATATTCCAGCCGCCGATGTTATATGAGCCCGTGCAATCGTAGGTCGTTTTGTCGTTGACAGCGCCCTCCTCCAAAGCGGCGGCAAGCGTGAAGACCTTGAAAACCGAACCCGGTTCATAGGTGTAGGATATGGTCTTATTATTCCACTGAGAAAACAGCGCAGTCGTATAAGCGTCGGAGTATTTATCCGTACCCTTGAGCTTGTTGACCTGCTTTCTGACTTCTTTATCGTATATTGTGTAGGCGTTGTTCGAGTCGAAGTCGGGTTTGTTCGCCATGGCTTTGACCGCGCCCGTGTTGACGTCCATAACTATGCCGTAAGCGCCCTCGGCTTCATAATCCTTGAGGGCTTCGCCGAGCGCTTTTTCGAGGTAATACTGAATTGTGCTGTCGATGGTAGTCACAAGTCCGTCGCCCGATTCGGCGTCGATGACGGTCTCATAGTCAGAACTCATGCTCTGGCTTCTCGCGTCTTTTGCGGTTATGATCCTACCCGGTGTGCCCGTAAGCTGTTCGTCGTAGACATATTCAAGTCCGCCCTTACCCTCGCCGTCGGCGTTTATAAAGCCGACAACGGTCGAAGCGAAGTTGTTTGACTGATAATATCTCATTGAACTCGGCGTGAAATATACAATTCCGTTATATTTGTTCTCGGAGAGATATTTCTCGACTTTGTCCTTCTGTGTCGCCGTGACCTGTTTTTTGATTATCTCATAGCGGCTGTCGGTGTTGGAGAGCTTCTTCATGACGGTGTTATAGTCGATCGAGAAAAGCTCGCTTAAGAACTTCGCTATGTTCTGTCTCGTCTCGTCCTTTTTGATATTGTTTGGGGTCGCGCAGCAAAGCCACGCCGAAGCACTCTGGGCGAGGATATTCATGTTACAGTCATAGATATTTCCTCTCGGCGCCGCGACGACGGTGTCGCTCATCTGCTGACTTTCCGCCTGCGCTCTGTATTCTTCGCCCTTGACAAAGACAACGTTAGCGAGACTGACAACATTAAGAAGCAATGCGCCCACGCATAAAAAGACGAGCAGGCACACTGCGTTTTTTCTGATTTTTTTATCCGGATTTCTTATCATCAGTCTTCACCCCGTGTTTTCTTATTATCAGCATAAGGCGAAAAGCCACATAATTCCTATGTGAACTTTTTCGCCTTATCCGTCATTATTTTTAATTTGTTGACTCGCCTGAGGAGACAATAACCTTATTTCCTTTTGATATCCTGACATACTCAATGTCGCTTGCGTTTATCTTGACTAAGCCGAGCTTTTCGACGGCTATCTTCTCTATCTGTTCGAGCGAAACCATACTGTTAAGCTCCATCGAAAGCCGCGTGTTGTCGCTCTGAACCATCTCGTAATCTTCGGTCAGAGTTTTATATTTTCTGTCGGCAAGATCGCACTTGCAGTAGCCGTAGATGTTCATGAAGCAAAGCGCTGACAAAACGGCTCCCGCAATGACCGCTCTGACGCACCTGACGGCGACCGTCCTTTTTTCCTGTTTAAGCTCCTCTTTTGTTTTCTGTCTCGGTTCGACTTTTCTCAGTTCAACCGTTGTCTTCTGTTCCGCTTTTCTCCTCTCCGCCGGAGAAAAGGCCGCAAAATCGTATTCCTGCCCGGCCGGTAAAGCCATTATACTTCCTCCCTCATATTGTATTTATCAATTCTCTCGATTATGTAATTTTTCTATTGTTCTGAGCGTTGCGCTCCTGGATCTCGGGTTTCTTTCAATTTCTTCTTCACTCGCCGTCATAAATTTGAACGGCAGTTCGCCCGCGGGCGTTTTTCCGCAGACGCAAACGGGAAATTCTTTCGGGCAGGTACAGCCCTCGCAGAATTTCGCGAATCTCTTTTTGACCATTCTGTCTTCAAGAGAATGGAAGGTTATCACGCTCAGCCTTCCGCCGACTTTCAGAACGTCGAACATATCGTCAAGCGACGCGTCAAGTCTGTCAAGCTCGCCGTTGACCTCGATTCTCAAAGCCTGAAACGTTTTTCTCGCCGGATGTCCGCCGCTTCTTCTCGCCGCCGCAGGGATCGAATATTTGACGATCTCGGCGAGCCTTAAGGTCGAATCTATCGGCTTTATCGCTCTCTCTCTGACGATGTTTCTGGCTATCGAACGGGCAAACTTCTCTTCGCCGTAGCTTTGGATTATTCTCGCAAGCTCCCTTTCGCCGAGCTTATTGACAAGATCGGCGGCTGTCGGCCCCGTTTGACACATTCTCATGTCAAGCGGAGCGTCATTGTGGACCGAGAACCCTCTCTCCGTCGTGTCGAGCTGGTGCGAACTTACGCCGAGGTCGGCGAGTACCCCATCGACATATTCTATTTTTAATTCCGATAAAATTTCTTTCAGCTGTGAAAAGTTCCTTTGAACGACCGTCACTCTCTCGTCGCCGCCGAGCCTTTCTTTCAGCACGGCGATGGCGTCGGGATCCTGGTCTATGGCGATGAGCCTGCCGTTTTCGCCAAGCCTTGAGAGCACCGCTTTCGAGTGACCCCCGCCGCCGGCCGTGCAGTCGACATATGTTCCGTCGCGCTTGATGTCAAGCGAGTCCACGGCCTCGTTCAGAAGAACGCTTATATGTTCAAATTCCATTTTTGACCTCACGCCTGATCCGCATTTTTGAGAGCGTCAGCCTCTCTTTTTCTTTTTTCGATGTTCGCGTCCCTCATGAGTGCGTCGACATCCTTGACTTTTCTGACATTTTCTCTTGCTTTTTGGCGGTACTCGCGGAAGTGTTCTTCGTTCCAGATTTCGACGTGGCGGCCCATGCCTATGACTAACGCCGAGTCTGTCAGATTGACGCTTTCGCGCTGTTCGACGGGAATCGAGATTCTTCCCTGATTGTCGATCGTGACATTGTAGGTCTCGGAGAAAAAGTCCATGAGGATATCGTCCTCGCCGAGCATGTCGCCTATCTTATTTTCAAGTTCCGCATACTTTTTTTCAAATTCATCCTGACTGAAGCACTGGATGCACTTTTTATTTTCCGAAACGGTGAGAATGAATTCGCTTCCGAGAGCGTCTCTGAACTTCGCCGGAACGAACATTCTGTTTTTTTGGTCAAGTTTGTTGATATATTTGCCTGTAAGCAACATTCGTTCCGCCTCCTTCTCTTTTTTCACCTTTTTCCACCTTTTCAGTGTACTGTTACACCATTATAGCTTGTACGGTTGTGAATGTCAATAGGTAATAGTTCACAAAATAATAAAAAATCAGCCCCCGAAGGGACTGATTTTGTGCTTAATATTAAATTGGATTATTTCTTTTCGCCCAGAAGCTTCGCAAGTTCGTCCATGAAGGTATTTATATCCTTGAACTGTCTGTAGACCGAAGCGAAACGGACATAGGCGACCTCGTCTATATCCTTGAGCTTTTCCATTGTCAGCTCGCCGATGTGAACCGAGGTCACTTCCCTGTCGAGAGAATTCTGAAGCTCCGTTTCAATCTCCGTCGCCGCTTTTTCTATCGTGTCAAGCGGAACGGGTCTCTTCTCGCAGGCTCTGAGCATACCGTTGAAAAGCTTTTCACGGTCGAACGCCTCGCGCGACTTATCCTTCTTCACGACTATTATCGGAACATTCTCGATTACTTCATACGTCGTAAATCTCTTGCCGCAGCTCATGCATTCCCTGCGTCTTCTTATTCTTTCGCTTTCGTCGGTCGGTCTTGAATCAATGACCTTGCT
Organism: uncultured Oscillospiraceae bacterium; assembly: GCA_900555805.1. Lineage (GTDB taxonomy): Bacteria > Bacillota > Clostridia > Oscillospirales > Acutalibacteraceae > UBA6857. The sequence goes on from USMJ01000050.1 coordinate 6,044, forward strand.
TTCGGTATAGCCGCAAAACGGACACTTCATCTTTTACACTCCAATCTGTTTTTTATTTAAGTCCTTCGTCGTCAAACAGGAAGGTGGTTTCAAGCGCAAGTTTAACGCCTGTTTCGATAGCGCCGAGACTGAGGTTATCCTCTGTGTCAAGTCTCGTGTGATAATAGCGCGCCGGTGTGGGATCCATAGCCGTGACGCTTGTCGCCTTGATGCCCGCCTGAGACATTGCGGCGGCGTCGGTCGAACCGAGTTCGATAGCTCCGATGGGTACATCAAGATCCATGAGCTTACCTGCTCTCTGAACGAGTTCGGCGGTCTTTCTGTCATTCTTGACAACGCCCGTCATGTCTTTGTCGTACGCCTTGATGAATTCAAGTTCTCTGATCGTGTCGAAGCCGACGAAAATTGTCTCTGTTCCGTCGTTTTTGTATTCGTCTGCGTGAGCCTTAGCGAATGCTTTCGAACCTCTTAAGCCTGCTTCTTCGCCGCCTGCGCAGAGGACGACGACTTCTGTATTTTCAAATCTTATGTCGTTATCGGAAAGAAATTTCGCGACGGACATGGCAATGAATGTTCCCGTCAGGTCATCGTTCGCGCCCGTAACAGGTCTGCCGTAGTTGCAGAAGCCGATTGCAGCAATGAGTACGGGTACGGTAATATAGGTAACGACAGCGATGATCTTGAAAGCGACGCTGACATCGGCCGACCAGACATTCGCGCCCATAGCTTCGCCGTAGACAGCCATGTAAGCTATCGAAGCGCCGATTCCGATGAGAATATCGACTATAGCGGTCAATATAATTCCGAGAACCGCCGGTCTTCCGCCATGGTACGTGTAAGTCCATTCAAAAGCCGAGTCCGTGTGGCCGGAGATTATAATTCTCTTCTTGGTCTCGCCGCTCGCCTTGCGGACGCCGACAACGTTGCCCGAAGTCTTTTTCGGGAAGAAAACATCCAGAACAGGTTTATAGAAAATGAACTCCGTGAGGATAAAGAACAGCGTCAGAACGCAGCAGGCAAGGGAGATGACAGCCATACCGAGAGAGAGGAACAGCGCCGAGAGGATAAGCAGGATCGCTCCGATCGGAACCCAAGACATGAATGCCTTGTCGCTGCACTTATACTCTTCTCTGACCGCCGTGTCGCAATACTTCGACAGGTCGGAGAGCATATATTCCTGAGCTTCCTTTTCGCTTTCGCTGCCGACAGGACGGGGTCCTGTTTTCTTACATAAAATTTTGATGCTCTTGTATACATAGTTTGCATACTCGCGCACCTTCTGAGGGTATCTTTCAATACTTTCCTGAGCTTTCATCCGAGTGAAATTCTCCTTTCATTTTTAAGCCGAATGAGACTTTGAGGTTTCGGCTGAAGCGAAACCGTTTGTTCCCTTTCACTTTTACCGAATTATTATACATTGAAATCGTTTAAATTTCAATAGAAATTATAATGTTTTGCGCCGCGTTGAGAAAAGTTTTCGCGGTATAGTTTACACTTTGTTTTTTCTGTTGGGTTTATGTGATCCGGGTTCGCGGTGAAACTGAGCGGCAAAAGGTTTCCCCGACGGGGAAACCGC
>USMJ01000051.1 GCA_900555805.1 uncultured Oscillospiraceae bacterium
CCGCCGCAAGCCTGCGCCTTGCGGCCCCACGGTTCGCAAGCGAACCGTGGGTTTTGCCTTTAGCATTCAGCCGCCAACAACATAAAAAACGGACTTTCATCAATCTGAAAGTCCGTTCAACATTTTATTTGTATGTATAAACTCTGACATAGTCAATAACGAAATCGGCTACATAATCTTTGCCGTGTTCGTCGATAGCGGGACCTGCCCAGCTCTTTGCGCTTTCGCCGCCGGATCCGCCCGTCTCGCATGAAATTATCATAAATTCGGGAACTTTTGATGTTCCGCCGAGGCTCGTTCTGTATGACTCAACGCCGTTGATATAGAAGATATATTCATCCTTGTTCCATTCAACTCCGTAGGTGTTATACTGCGTATAAGGATCTCTGTCGGCGAGAAGATACTGTCTTCCGATACAGCTTCTCATCTGCGGAAATGTATAACCGTCATAGTGGACGTTATGAGAAACTCTGTTAGGTCTGAAAGACTTGTTATAGAACGCGCTTTCATATATGTCGATCTCTGCGCCGTCCTCGCCGGAGCCGTCGACATTGCCGACGCCGTCGTTATAAAGCCAGAACGCCGACCATATACCCGTTGCCTGCGGACATATGCACCTTATCTCGAAATAGCCGTAGGTCTGTTCAAATCTTCCTCTTGTGTCGAATCCTGCGGAATACCATCCGGCGGGGTCGCCTTCATTTACGCCGTTTTCGAGATATTTTGTGTAAATGTGAAGGTTTCCGTCGCGAACCTCGGCGAGAGATTCGTTCCAGTGTCCGCCTTGGCGGTTTGTTGTGTTGTCTTTGGTTGAGTTCTGATGCGGTTCCCAAATTGTCTTGTCGATCTCATCGCCGTCAAAATCATCCTCAAACACGAGATTGAATCTTGAAAGATCAAGCTTTTCACCTCTCGGTGAGGTCGGTATACCGATAAGACTGCCGATCATGATAACAAGGGATAGCGCAAAAGACGATAGCCTTGTTGCAAGTGTAAACATTAAAATGTCTCCTCTTCTTCTTTATTTTGCGAAGTAATTATATTATCGGTTTCGGCTTTTGTCAATAGTATTCGCGCAAAATGCCGCAGATGCTGGATCTGCGGCGGAAAAATCATGCTGTTTTGAATATAGGGCCTGTCAGAAGCGGTAATAATTTTCTGATGAGCTTAATAAACAATGTCAGAAGTTTTGCGTACCAAGAGGGTATGCTCGTGTCGTTAACGCTGTCTGTGAGGGGAACATATACGGGTTTGACCCACTCCAAAAACTGAGGGAAGTTCTCGTTCGCCGTAATGTTCACTTCGCCGTCGGTGTAAGCGACCCAACGGAGGAAGTTATCGTCAAGCATTGTGTGTATCGCATTCTTGATAAGCCATGTGTTTTCGGGGAATTTGCAGGTTGATGCGTCGATAACTCTGTCGCCCGAAATATGATTGTGGCCGTCGTCGATCTTCTGAATATAGCTGTCGTCGAATGTTTCGCCGAACTTAGCGCATGTCGCGCCGTATGAAGCCTCCTTTGTTCCGATTAGGAAGTCACTCTGGAACGAAAGATCGCTGATGACCGGAGTGCATGTGAATCCGTAACCCGAAAGTATAGCAAGCTTTACGCCGTCGTCAAGAGCTTCCTTGAGAACCGAGTCGGCGTACGGCTTAACACTATAGTGATAATTATTGATCTTGTCGGCGAGGGGAGTGCCTTCAACTATTCCTGCCCTGTTCTTGCATTCGGCGAAATTCTCGTCCGAAACGAAAGCCCAAAGTCCGGGAATTGTCGCGAGCGTGGGATAGATGAAATTCTCATAGAAATCGCCCTTACAGTTTTCGACAGTCACGCCGACATCTTCAAGCAGGGCGTCAAAGCCGCCGAGCGCACCGAAGTTCGCGAGCGTCTTGTTGACGACCTCGTTTCGGCGGATGAAGCCGAACGCTCTGAGGTAGTCATAGACCGCACCGGGATTGAGCTTGAAGTTCCCGAGCAGAATCTCATCGAAAAGTCGGACGCCGTATGTTGCGACGGAATCCATGATTATGCTGCTGCATTTGTCATGACCGTATTTTACAAGGTACGATGTACCCACACAGCCGCCCATACTTTCGCAGACGAGGGCGACTTTGTTCTTGCCTGTGGCTTCAAGAACGGCGTTTATGTAGTCGTTGAGCTGATCGGCGACAAGAGTTATGTCAAGACGCCAGTCATAATAGAAATAGTTGAGCTGACCGTATTTCTGTTCGGCCGAGAGAACATTTTGTTCAATCGGAGCGACATTATAGATCGAGTCGCCGTTTTCATCGCATCTTGCGCCGTCGAACATATAATTAGCGGCGTCGCAGACAGCCAGAGCGAACTTATGATAGTCGCCCTTAAGCTTGAACTCAGCGTAAGGCGCAGCAAGCTTTGTGACGGCCTTGGCGACAATCTTCTGATCGGGCATGAATACAGCCGTTTCGTTTTCCGTGCCGATATCGCGGGCCAATGTGCATCTGCCGAAGCCGTAAACATAGATGATCGGGTCGCCGGCAGTGTTTTCCTCGGCGAACGCAAAAGCTGTCAGCGAGAACAGCATAGCGGCCGCGAGAAGAACGGATAATACTTTTTTCATCAAATTTACCTCCTGATGTTCCCTTAAACCGAGAAAAACAGATATACGGCCGTAACGCTGTGCAGACCTTATGCATCCTCAGTTTAAATGTAAATATATTTTAACATGACTTTTAACATTTGTCGATATCTGATGTGGATTTTAATAATTTTTCGATAATTTGTCACTAAATATTGTGGCTGCTATTGAAGTCAATTTGAAAAAGTGATATACTTGTTCAATATAGTAGATTATTATGAGTTATTATGTTCATTTGGAGGAAAGCAGCGTTGACCGATACAGAAAAGAACACGAAATTTCTCGTCAGTGAAGAAGAACTTCACCGTCAGGAGGAATATACAAACTTAGTCAAAACGGTGTTATCGTCAAGATTTCCGATATCTAAGCCGAAAGCGTTTGTCCATACCTACGGCTGTCAGGGAAATGTCGCCGACGGTGAGAGAATCAAGGGAATGCTCGAAGAAATGGGTTATGAGCTGACGGAAGAAGCCGACGGAGCCGATCTTGTTTTGTATAACACCTGCGCTATAAGAGAACACGCCGAAGACAGAGTGTTCGGCAATCTGGGCGCGCTGAAGCCTATAAAGAAGAAAAATCCGAACATGATAATAGCTCTTTGCGGCTGTATGATGCAGCAAAAGCACGTTTCCGAAAGAATTCACAAGAGCTTTCCTTATGTCAATCTGCTTTTCGGCACTCATGTTATATATAAACTCCCGGAACTTATGTACAGAACGATCTGCACCGGCAAGAGGGTGTTTGACACGACCGATTCCGACGGAAATATAGCCGAGGGACTTCCGATCCACAGAGACGGCGCGTTCAAGGCGTGGCTTCCGATCATGTACGGATGCAACAATTTTTGCAGCTATTGCGTGGTTCCCTATGTCAGGGGCAGAGAGCGCAGCCGTGATTTTGACGCTGTTGTCGAAGAGGCGAAATGCCTTGTCAAGCAGGGTTATAAGGAGATCACTCTCTTAGGTCAAAACGTCAATTCATATAACCGCGAGCTTGGAAAAAAATACGGTTTTCCTGCGCTTTTGAGAGCAATCAATGCCATTGACGGCGATTTCATAATCAGGTTCATGACCTCGAATCCCAAGGACTGCACCGAAGAACTGCTCGACACGATGGCGCAGTGCGATAAGGTGGCGAAGCATCTTCATCTGCCCGTTCAGAGCGGAAACAGCCGGGTGCTGAGTGCGATGAATAGAAAATATGATCGAGAGAAATATATGTCTCTTATAAGGTACGCTTACAGTGTGATGCCCGATCTGTCTTTGACGAGCGATATTATAGTCGGCTTTCCCGGCGAGACTTATGAAGAGTTCAAAGACACACTGAGCCTCGTTGAAGAAGTCAGATACACCTCGCTTTATACATTTATTTTCTCGGCGAGAAAGGGAACAAAGGCTTACGATATGCCCGATCCCGTCTCAAGAGAAGAAAAAGGAAAATGGTTCAAGGAACTGACGGATCTTCAGGAGAAGATAGCCGGCGAAAGAACAGCTTCAATGCTCGGAAAAACATACCGTGTTCTCTGCGAAGAAAAAGCTAAGAGAGACGGCTGGATATCCGGCAGAACGGACGGCAATATTATAGTTGAGTTTCCTGCCGACGAAAGCGTTATCGGCAAATTCAGGACAGTTAAAGTGACCGAATGTAAAACATGGATAGTTAACGGCGAACTTGTTAAATAAGCTTTACGCTTAAATATAGAAAGGAAAGAATTTATGGACATTATCAAGATGACGAGAGACCTCGGCGCAGCTATTCAGCAGGACGAGAGATATCTCAAATTCAAACAGGCAAGAGAAACAAACGAGAACGACAAAGAGCTTATGGACCTTATCGGCGAAATTCAGCTTATTCAGATGAATTTCCAACAGGAAGCAGGCAAAGAGGACGCCGACGAAGATAAGCTCAAGGCATATAACGAAAATTTCGAAAAGCTTTATGCTGAATTCATGGCTAACGATAAGATGAAGGCTTATGAAGAAGCGAGAGCCGAAATCGACACGCTCATGAACGACGTTATGCAGATTCTCGGTCTTTGCGTCAACGGCGAAGATCCGTATACCTGCCAGCCCGAAGAGCATAATCATGACTGCGGCGGCGAATGCTCAAGCTGCTCAGGCTGCCACTGATTGAAACCTTGATTCCCGATAGGGATTGGATCGGGCGGAAACTGTCCGTTCGACCCAAGCCCTCGGAAAGAGAATAACTTACCGTCGGCAGAAAGCCGGCGCGTACATAAAATAAAGAAAACGGAAATTTGGTGAGGAAGTAAAAATGGCTGATATTACTCCGATGATGAAACAGTATATGGAAATCAAAAAGGATTATCAGGACACGATTCTGATGTACCGTCTCGGCGATTTTTACGAGATGTTCTATGATGACGCGGTCGTCGCCTCGAAGGAGCTTGAACTCGTTCTGACGGGCAGAGCCTGCGGTCAGGGCGAAAGAGCGCCAATGTGCGGCGTTCCGTTCCACAGCGTCGATTCATACATAGCGAGACTTGTCGGCAGGGGCTACAAGGTTGCGATCTGCGAACAGACAGAAGACCCGGCGACAGCTAAGGGCATAGTCAAGCGCGACGTTATCAGAATAATCACGCCCGGAACGGTCATAGAAAACACCATGCTCGACGAAAGCCGAAACAACTATCTCGCCTCCGTCGTCGTTATCGGCGACAGCGTGGGAATGTGCTTTGTCGACGTTTCAACAGGCAAATTGAACCTCACCTCACTTGAAAAAAAGAAACATGACGCCGATATCATAAACGAACTCAGCAGATTTTCTCCCAGCGAGATAATCATAAATAAAGAAGTGACCCTCAGCAGTAAGCTGACGGACTATATTTCGGGTCTTTCCGACAGCACGTGTGACGTGCTTGACGAAGACGCCTTTGACTTTGAAAAATGTAAGCGTACCGCAGCTGAAAGATTTTCTATTGAAAAGCTCGGCGAGCTGTCGCTTTTGAATAATGTCGCCGCTATATGCGCTCTCGGTTCGAGCCTTGAATATCTCAAGGAGATGCAAAAGACCGACCTCGAGAACATAAACGAGATCGAATACTATTCGGACGATCAGTTTATGCGTCTCGATCACTGGTCAAGACGAAATCTTGAAATCACCGAGACTATGCGGTCAAGAGAGAAGAAAGGCTCTTTGCTTTGGGTGCTTGACAAAACGAAAACGCCCATGGGCAAGAGACTTTTAAGAGAGTGGCTCGATAAGCCGCTTGTCAATCATGTGAGAATCATAACAAGACAGAACGCCGTCGGCGAGCTGTCGGACAGAATGATAGACTGCGACGAAATAAAACAGGCTCTTTCGGGCGTATACGACCTTGAAAGGCTTATGACGAGAATATTATATAAGACCGCTAACGCTAAGGAGCTCAACGCCCTTAAAGCGACGGCGGAATGCCTGCCCGAGATAAAAGCTGTGACGGCGAATTTTTCCTCCGCCGCGCTCAAGGGTATACATAACGATATAGACGTTCTCGAAGATATCAGGGATCTTATCTCAAACGCAATTGTCGACGAAGCTCCATTCTCCGTCAGAGAGGGCGGAATGATAAGAGACGGCTTCAATTCCGAGCTTGACGAGCTTCACGATATCGACAGAAACGGCGCCGACTACATAGCCAAAATGCAGATCGAGGAGCAGGAAAAAACAGGAATTAAAAAGCTCAAGATCGGCTTCAACAAAGTTTTCGGATACTATATCGAAGTCTCGAATTCGTTCAAAGACGACGTTCCCGATAACTATATCAGAAAACAGACCCTGACAAACTGCGAGCGTTTTATTACGCAGGAGCTTAAAGAATTCGAGTCAAAAATTCTCTCCGCGAGAGACAGAATGGTTAAGCTCGAATATGAGATATTCTGTCAGGTCAGAGATAAAATTTCCGAAGAATTCAGGCGCATACAGACCACGGCGAGGGCGATCGCGTACCTCGATGTTCTGTGCTCTCTTGCGACCGTTGCGATAGAAAACGACTATGCCTGCCCGGAAATCACCACCGACAGCGTAATAAGCATAACAGACGGCAGACATCCTGTTGTCGAAAAAATGTTAAAGGGTACGCCCTTCGTTCCGAATGACACCGTGCTTGACTGCTCGGATAACAGATGCGCGATAATAACGGGTCCCAATATGGCCGGTAAATCGACATATATGCGTCAGGTCGCGCTGATATGTCTCATGGCGCAGATTGGCTCGTTCGTCCCTGCGAAGAGCGCAAGGCTCGGAGTGGTTGACGCTATCTTTACAAGAGTCGGTGCGTCCGACGACCTCGCGGCAGGAGCTTCGACATTCATGGTCGAAATGAGCGAAGTCGCAAGCATAATGAAAAACGCAACTTCGAAGAGCCTTATAATCTTAGACGAAATAGGCAGGGGAACCTCAACCTTTGACGGCATGAGCATTGCGAGAGCAGTTGTCGAATTTGTTTCAGACAAGAAAAAGCTTGGCGCGAAAACGCTCTTTGCCACTCATTATCATGAACTGACGGAGCTCGAGGACACGATAAGCGGTGTCAAAAACTATAATATATCGGTCAAAAAACGCGGCGACAATATAACATTCCTGCGAAGAATAATCAGAGGAAGCGCCGACGGAAGCTACGGTATAGAAGTCGCAAAGCTTGCGGGAGTTCCGAATTCGATCGTCAACAGAGCGAGAGTCATATTATCGGAGCTTGAAAACGGAGGATTTGTTCCTGCCGTCAGACCTGTTTCCGAAGGTACGCCCGACCTCGGCGAAGAACGGGACATGCAGATCTCGATGGTCAGCAATGTCGCCGACGAAATATATGACGAACTGAAAAACACAGATGCGGACACTTTAACGCCGATTGAAGCGATGAACATATTATATAAGCTTATAAACAAGGTTAAGAATTCATAACCGAAAGGGGGCGGCGATCTTGCCGGAAATCAGAGTTTTACCAAAAAGCATATCGGATCTTATAGCGGCAGGCG
>USMJ01000052.1 GCA_900555805.1 uncultured Oscillospiraceae bacterium
GCCCCCTGCCTTGTGAGATATCTCTCGAGAGCGCAGACATTTCCGTATTCTCCGTATAAATTCAGCAAGTCATAGTATAAATGCAGTATTCTGATCTTCATAGCCGTCCACCTCACTTCACAATTTCAACCGACGAAAGGAACTTATCTTTATCGGAGAAGCATGTTATCGTATAAAGTCTCTTGTGACCCGCCTTTTTGACCGTTTCGACAGCCTCTGTAAGGTTCTCTATAACGCTTATGCGGCTTTGGTCTATATCGGTATAGGAAAATCTGACGGCGAGATCGTTTGCGTATCTTCCGCAAAGATAGATATGTTCGGTGTTGGACTTTCCGAGAAGTCCGAAGTTGATATCCCACAGCCAGCTTGTTTCGCTCGTGAAATACTTTCGGCTGACGGCGTCGACGATGACTATAACGCCGTGATCCTCTTTTTGATCGGTGACATAGCGGATCGACTGATCGTATGAGACGGAATTTTCATGCTTCGAGGTCAGGAGCGTTCCGTAGCTTTCGCCGAGCTTATAGTTCACAACTCTTCCGTTTGTCAAAACGTAGTCGCTTATGCTTGCGGCGATAGTCTTGCGGTCGATACCGACTAAATCGCATACCGCAAAACAGGCAAGCATATTATAGGCATTGTAGATGCTCTTGAGGGCGAGGGTTATCTTGCTGTCGCCGTTGACGGTTATAACTCCGCTCTCAAGGTCGGCGTTTGTTATTGTGTACGCGGTGGGATTTCTTCTGAATCCGCATTTTGTGCAATGATACGAACCTATGTGGTTATAGTGATAGAAGTCATATTCGAGCTTCGAATAACAGACGGGGCAGTATTTGAAGTCGTCGTATACGCCCGTGTTTTTGTCGGTCGAGAACGACTGCTTGTCCATGCCGAACCAGACGACATCCTTGTGATCTTTTCCGAAAAGCGAAACTATCGGGTCGTCGCTGTTAAGTATGAGCTTGCTCTCGTCGCCGATGCTTTCCTTTATAGCGTTCCATACCCACTGGGGGTGGCCGTTTCTCGTCAGCTGATCGCGGTATAAATTCGTAATGACGAAGTGAGTGGGCTTAAAATATTTGAATGTATATTTCGCGTATCTTTCGTCGGACTCGATAAGCAAAATATCGCTTTTCATCTTACCCGAAAACGTGCTGTTACAAAGAATCAGCGAGGTAACGCCCTCGATCTGGTTGGAGCCTTCCTTATTATAAGCGACGGATTTTCCGGCTGTTTTCAGAACCTGCGATATCATTTCGACGGTCGAAGTCTTTCCGTTGCTTCCCGTGACCGCTATAACAACCTCGGGTAATTTGACGTGTTTCAGAACCTCGGGATAAATTTTAAGAGCGAACTTTCCCGGGAGACTGCTCCCCTTTCCGACAAGCTTGCCGATAAATCTCAGAAGCTTGCAGACAAACACCGCTAAAAACATTCTCATTTTTGATTTTCCTCCCTTTGAACTTTTACTATGAAAGTATAATCGTCAATTCCTTAAAAATCAATAGCCGAACGCAAAATCAATGCGCTTCGAACCAAGTTTTTCCCTCGCCGACATCGGCGATAAGCTCAACGGACATCTTGCAGGCGTTTTTCATTTCTTCGCCGAGAATTTCCGCCGCTTTTGCCTTTTCGCTCTCGGGCGCTTCGACGATGAGTTCATCGTGTACCTGCATAATAAGCTTCGATTTCATGTTTTCGTCTTTGAGCCTGTTATAGACCCTGACCATGGCTATCTTTATAATGTCCGCCGCCGTTCCCTGAATGGGCATATTTCTCGCCACTCTCTCGCCGAAAGCCTGAAGCATCTTATTCGACGCCGACAGTTCGGGAAGATATCTTCTTCTGCCGAACAGGGTGCTCACAAAGCCGTTCTCTCTCGCCTTGGCGACGACGTTTTTCATATATTCGTCAACGCCGCTGAAATGATGGAGATAGCCCTTTATATAGGCGTCGGCTTCTTTTCTCGTGACACCTATATCCTTGGCGAGCGAAAATGCGCCGATGCCGTAGACTATTCCGAAATTGACGGCTTTCGCTCTCGTTCTCATAAGCGGAGTGACCATCTGCGGCGGCATATTGAATACCTGCGAAGCTGTTATTCTGTGGATATCCTCGCCCGAATTGAACGCGTCGATCATATTTTTGTCGTTCGCGACATGGGCTAAAACTCTAAGCTCGATCTGCGAATAGTCGGCGTCAAGGAGAACGCTCCCCTCTTTCGCCGTGAAGAATTTTCTGAATTCTCTTCCAAGCTCCGAGCGGACGGGTATATTCTGTAAATTCGGATCCTGCGACGATATTCTGCCCGTTCTCGTTTCTGTCTGATTGAGCGTTGAGCGTATTCTGCCGTCCTCGCCTATGACCTTGAGAAGTCCGTCGCAGTATGTGCTTTTGAGCTTCGCGAGCATTCTGTATTCGAGAACATCAGCAACGACGGGATAATCCTCCGCAAGCTCCTCCAAAACATCGGCGCTTGTCGAATATCCGCTCTTTGTCTTTTTCTTACAAGGTATGCCGAGCGTTTCGAATAAGGCGGCTCCGAGCTGTTTGGGCGAGTTGAGATTGAATTCGAAATTCGTCTGTTCAAATATCCGCTTGACGACCGACTCTATTCTCTTGTCAAGCTCTTTTGAAAACTCTCTTATACCGTCGCCGTCGACCAAAAAGCCCTCGCTCTCCATCGACGCCAAAACCTCGGATAACGGCAGCTCTATCCCGTACATCAATTCATGTTGGCCGTTTTCTTCTATCATGGCCGAAAGCGTGTCGCAAAGTCTTATCATCTTTTCGCAGTCCTGCGCGCCCGACTTGAGCGCTTCGGGGCACTCGATATCGCCGCCCGAAACCGAATATTCCTGCGACAGGCGGTCTATTCCGTAGTCGTTCGCCGACGGATTTAAGATGTAACCAGCAAGCGAGGTATCAAAGGCGGCGTTTTTAAGCTCATAGCCGTTTTCGAAGCAATATTTATAAAGTTGTTTTATGTCGGAGGTATATTTCGCGCTGTCGCCCGAAACAAACTGTCGGACAAAATCGGCGAAATCGAAGCAGTCGCTTCCGACGAATTTCAGTTTGCCGTCCATATTGAAGATGAAGCCCAAAAGTCTGCCGCCGTCGAAGAGGCTGACGAAATAGGCTTTTTTCATGTTGTGAAGCTCGCCTAAAAGCTTCGGCAGGTCGCGCTCTTCGGCGAAAGCGACCTTCTCTTTTTTGACCTCGGCCGGAGCTTTGACAGATACTTTGTCGGCTGAAAGCCCGAGCTTTTCTATCATTCCGAACATTTCAAGACCGACAAGCATATTTATCGACTTATACATATCCGGCTCTTTTATCTTGTAACTGTCCATGTCGCAGTCTATCGGAGCGTCAAGGCATATAGTTCCGAGTGTGCGGCTTAAATAGGCGCTGTCTTTCCCTGCTTCGAGCTTATCGTGAACACCCTTTTTGATGTCAAGTTCGTCAAGATGACCATAGATATAATCTATGTTTCCGAATCGCTTGATAAGGTCGCCTGCCGTCTTTTGCCCTACGCCCGCGACGCCGGGGATGTTATCGGAGCTGTCGCCCATGAGGGCTTTTATTTCTATCATCTGTTTAGGCTCAACGCCGTAGTCTTCCATGAGCTTTTCTTTGTCATAGTGAACCGTTACGGCTTTGCCCATTTTTGTGGCGGCTAAAAGCACGGTTGTGTTGTCACTGACGAGCTGGAGACTGTCTCTGTCGCCCGTCGCTATAAAGCATTTATCGTCACCCGTGACATGGGCAGACAAAGTTCCGAGAATATCGTCGGCTTCGTATCCCGCTTTTTCGACTATTGTGTAGCCGAGATAACCGAGCAATTCCTTGAGAACCGGCATCTGGCTGACAAGTTCGGGCGGCATTCCGTGCCTGCCTGCCTTGTAGCCGTCATACATCTTGTGTCTGAAGGTCGGCTCTTTCAGGTCGAAAGCGATCGCCGCCCTGTCGGGAGAACACTCCTCCCGAAGTTTAATCAAGATGCTCAAAAAACCGTATATTCCGTTTGTAAATCTTCCATCCTTTGTCGTCAGGAGCTTTATTCCGTAGAATGCCCTGTTGACTATGCTGTTGCCGTCGATGACCAATAGTCTCATAGCGTTCACCTCAATATATAATGTACGCAGTCGGTGACTGCTCAGGCGTGCTGTTTTTCGCCGCGGTAAATTTGTACTAAATTTAAACCTATTCGGGTTTAGTATAACATATTTTTCAACTTTTGTGTGCATTTTGCTAAAGTTTATGGTAGAATGTATAAGTATATATGTAGGTTTGGAGAGATAACGACTTGAAAATAGGTAACACGGAATTGGACAGCAGAGCGGCTATACTTGCGCCCATGGCAGGCGTGGCTGATATGGCTTTCAGAGAACTTTGCGTCGGCTACGGAGCGGCATATGTCGTCAGCGAAATGGTCAGCAGCAAGGGCATAACCATGTCGGACAGAAAAAGCCGACAGCTGCTTGTTCTCAGCGAAAAGGAACGCCCTGCGGCAGTCCAGATCTTCGGCGACGATCCCGACATAATGGCGCGCTCGGCGGAGGAATGTCTCATATATAAGCCGCAGGCTATCGACATAAATATGGGCTGTCCTGCTCCGAAGATAGCCGGAAACGGCGGCGGTTCGGCTCTGATGAGAGATCCCGAGAAAGCCGAAAGAATAATCAGAGCCGTTGTCAGCGCGGTCGATATCCCGGTCACGGTCAAGATAAGAGCCGGCTGGGATGACGAGCATCTGAACGCTGTCGAAATGGCTAAAAGAGCCGAACAGGCAGGAGCAGCGGCGATAACCGTCCACGGAAGAACGAAACAGCAAATGTACGCACCGCCTGTCAATCGCGGGATAATAGCCGAGGTCAAGAAGAATGTCGGCGTACCCGTTATAGGAAACGGCGATATTATTGACGGTGAAAGCGCGGCGAAGATGATTGAGGACACGGGATGCGACATGGTTATGGTCGGCAGGGGCGCACTCGGCAGGCCATGGGTCTTCGCCCAGATAAGCGCGTTTTTAAAACATGAAGCGATACTTCCCGAGCCGCCAGTCAGCGAGCGGATGAGGGTCATGGTCAAGCACATCGAGACGATATGCGAATACAAGGGCGAACGGGTCGGAATGAGAGAATCGAGGAAACACGCCGCCTGGTATATGAAGGGCATCAGGGGCGCCGCAGGGTTCAGAAGAGAGACGGGGACGCTCGAAAATCTCGAACAACTCCGAGAGCTGGCGTACCGCGTATGTGTGGAAAACGCCTGACATAAATTTTTAATCGGCTAATATATTTTAAGATAAAACTACAAGTTTAGGGGTGACTTTAATGAACGAAAGTGTGAAAAAACTCATATTGTACGCCTTGGCTCATTCATTGATCGAAGAAAGCGATCGGATTTTCATGACAAACAGAATTTTAGAGGTGATCGGCGCGGACAGCTACGAGGAGCCGCAGGAGGAATACGGCGACGTCGAGCTCAGCGAAGTTCTGTCTTCGCTGACGGATTATGCCGTCAAAAGCGGAGCGCTCGCGCAGGACGATCCGACGCACCGCGATCTTTTCGACACGAAGATCATGGCAGCGCTCGTTCAAAGACCGAGCGAGATCATAAAGAAATTCTATTCGCTTTATGAAAATTCGCCGAAAGAAGCGACCGACTTCTACTACAATTTCAGCCAGGATACGAACTACATAAGACGCGACAGGATCAAGCGTGACGTCAAATGGGTCACTTCGACCGAATACGGTGACCTCGATATCACCATAAATCTTTCCAAGCCCGAAAAGGATCCCAAGGCGATCGCCGCCGCAAAGCTTTTGCCGCAGGCGGGGTACCCCAAATGTCAGCTTTGTTATGAGAACGAGGGCTACGCCGGAAGAATCAACCACCCGGCGAGACAGAACCACAGGATAATTCCGATAACGATTGATAACTCACCGTGGGGATTCCAGTATTCGCCATATGTTTATTATAACGAGCACTGTATTGTGTTCAACTCGAAGCATGTTCCGATGAAGATCGACAAGAGCGCGTTCGGAAAGCTTTTCGATTTTGTCAGACTGTTTCCGCATTATTTTGTCGGCTCGAACGCCGATCTTCCGATCGTCGGCGGCTCAATTCTCGCTCATGAGCATTTTCAGGGCGGTCATTATGAATTTGCCATGGCGAAAGCTCCGATAGAAAAGAGCTACACTATCAAAGGGTTTGAGGATGTCGAGTGCGGCAGAGTCAAGTGGCCTATGTCGGTTCTTCGCTTAAGATCAGCCGACACCGAGCGTCTTGTCGAGCTCGGAGACAAAATTCTCACCGCATGGCGAAAGTATGACGACGAGAAATGCTTTATTTTCTCCGAAACAGACGGCGAACCGCACAGCACCGTTACACCGATAGCAAGGCGCAGGGGCGATCTCTTCGAGCTTGATCTCGTTCTGAGAAACAACATCACGACCGAAGAGCATCCGCTCGGAGTTTTCCATCCGCATTCGGAAATTCACAATATCAAGAAAGAGAACATCGGACTTATAGAAGTCATGGGTCTCGCCGTTCTTCCGTCGAGACTTAAAAACGAGATGCATCTTCTTGAGACGGCGATTTTAAACGGCGACGACTTCAAGGATGACGAAACCATCGGAAAGCATTACGAATGGTTCAACTCGTTCAAGGATAATTACAGTTTCAGCAAAGAGAACATCACGGCAATTCTTCAAAGCGAGATCGGTAAGACGTTCTCAAAGGCGCTCGAACACGCAGGCGTGTTCAAGAGAGACGAAAACGGCATGGCAGGGTTCGACAGATTTGTTGAAAGCCTTAAATAAAACATATCTCACGCTTTGCACTGCTTGGCGTGAGATTTTTTATGCGTCGATGAGGATTTTCGGAAGTTGGGAACGCTATACTATTATATATAGGGTCAGGTTTTCGGAAAGCACGGTTTGTAAA
The DNA here is from genome assembly GCA_900555805.1 of uncultured Oscillospiraceae bacterium. Lineage (GTDB taxonomy): Bacteria > Bacillota > Clostridia > Oscillospirales > Acutalibacteraceae > UBA6857. The sequence goes on from USMJ01000052.1 coordinate 6,952, forward strand.
ATAAGCGAAATCGGTTTTGCGGACTTCAAAAGCCGATATAGATTTATACGGGTGCTAAGTTCTTTTTGCTTTAATCGGAACGGTTTTGACGCAAAGCGGCAATGTAACAGTTAAGCGAACAACCTTGTTGCCGAATTTTCCAAGTCGTCGTAAAGCTGTGCTGGTTCGAACGGCTTTACGGTCGGTTTCGATCGCCATTTTATTTTCCGCAAACCGTCAGTCCGTGCGGTTGGGCGCGGATTCGGCACCGAGGTTAAACTGCTCTCTGCGGTGTATGTTAGCCGTGTTCCGGCGAGATTTTCACATTTTACATTTTTGGAAATGGCGAATTGGTGGATGACACTGACGTCTCACTTTTCGAACGGTTACAGTTTTGTGTGAATCGAAATTCCTTTGCGGTCGGTTTCGATCGGCATTTCGTTTTCCGCAAACCGTCAGTCCGTGCGGTTGGGCGCGGATTCGGCACCACACTCGCTGTCGCTCGGAGGTACGCGAATCCACGCCCCGGCGGCACTGAACCGCGCCGCCGGGTTCGCCGGCTCCCTGCGCCGCATATAACTCA
>USMJ01000053.1 GCA_900555805.1 uncultured Oscillospiraceae bacterium
GTTGACGATGAAGCTGTCCGAGCCGTAAACGAACAGAGGAACATTCTTGCCAGAATGCTGAGTTCTTGTGTAGACATAAGTTCCGTTCTTTTCCTTAAGGCCGCCTGTTTCGTGGTCGGCTGTGACAACGATGAGAGTGTTGCCGTCCTTCTTGGCGAAGTCGAGAGCCTTTGAAATAGCCTTATCGAACTCCTGAAGAGCGAGAACCATGTTGTCGGCGTTGTTTCTGTGAGAGTGCTTGTCGATATGAGCGCCCTCAACCATGAGGAAGAAGCCGTTGTCGTTATCGAGAACGGAGATAGCCTTTTCGGTCATTTCGGAAAGCGTCGGATCGTCGTTGCCGCTTGCGCTGTTCCATGTTTCGCCGTCGAACTGAGCGAAGCTCTTCGAGCCGTTCTCAAGAGCGTTCATTTCATCCTCGCTCTCAACGACCGTGAAGCCGTTCGCCTGAGCTGTCGCCTTATCGAAATGTTCGTCGGAGTTACCCCAGATGATATCGACGAATGAGCGCATCTGCTGATTGACGATCTCCTCGCGGTTCTTTCTTGAGTTTGTGTGCGACGAGAAACAAGCAGGTGTTGCACCTGTGACGGAGTCTGTGGTGACTACGCCTGTTCTCAAACCGTGAGCGTTGGCGATCTCGGTTATGTTCGTCGGTACGCTGTAGGTCTGATAAGGATCGAGCCAATATGTCGAAATGTAACCGTTTTCTGTTCTGACGCCGCAGCTGAGAGCCGTTGCGCCTGCCGCGCTGTCTGTTACGGGGCCTGTCATCGAGCGTGTCTTTGACTGACCTCTGTAGGGCATGGTTTCCATTGTCAGCTCAATGCCGAGCTTCTGTTTTGTGAGTTTGAGGTGGTTTTCGCCCATACCGTCGCCGATGAAGAGGATAACGTTTTTGACCTGATCGTTATCGCCGGGGTCGGTTGACTCGAAGCCTGTTCCGAAGAATAAGCCCGAGACGAGCATAACTATCGAAACGAAAACCGCTAAGATTCTGTTCATAAAAATACTCCTTTCAAATTCATCCCCTCAGGGATATGTAACTTTTATACAAAGTTGTCATTTATATTTTAAAGCTTAATATTCAATTTGTCAACACAATTAGAAATTTTAAGAATTTCGGATAATCTTTGAGTTGCCATAAGTCACAATAAGAATAAAATACGGTATGCGCCGATAAGGCGCATACCGTATTTTATTCTGGGGATTCCGAATATGGGTAAAAATCTTGTTCGGCGCTATGCTTTACGCGAATACAGCAGGGTATTATTGCTTTTTACAGACCGTACAAAGCAGGCTTTTGTCTTTGTCTGTTTCGATATCGGTGAACCCTGCCTGTTTCAGGAATTCTTCTATCTGTTCGGCGGTATAGATCTTCATTCCGTCCACTATCTTTGTCCACTTTTCGTCCTTTTGGTTTTCGCCGTTCACTTCATTACATATCATGAAAGTTCCGCCGCTTTTAAGCACTCTGTGTACCTGTTTGAACGAGCGGTCGATATCGGGCCAAAAGTATATTGTTTCGAACGCAGTGACAACATCAAAGGTTTCATCTTTGAAAGGAAGCTCCGCTGCATTGCCCTGAAGGATTTCACAGCGATTATTCCCGATTTCGGCTTTGTTGACTTTTTTCGACTTTTCTACGCTGACCTCCGAATAGTCGATACCCGTCACCTTTCCGTTCGGACTTTTTTCAAGCAGTCTTTTGATATTCGCTCCTCCGCCGCAGCCGATATCAAGGCATATATCGTTCTCCGCAATCTTCAAATGCGTAAAACCCCACTCCGCCATGGCGGAATGCCCTGTGTTCATCATACCGACCATGAGCCTGCCTCCGATTCCTTTGGGCTTGCAGGTGTTTTGAAAAAATGACATATTAGCTCTCCTTTCTTGGTTAGCCATTGCTAACTGCGATTGTAGCACACTCGTTTTCGTTTGTCAACCGAATTTGTTTATAAATCCGATGGCAAACAGTCGTAAATTTATGAATTTTATGATGATTTTAGCTAAATTTAATATACGGTTATTGAAATGTTTGAATTCATGCTATATACTTCTAATGTTAGGTTAGATTAACAAATACGCTCACGGAGAAATTATTATGATAAATGAAGAACAGGTTAAAGAATATTTCGCCGAAAAATTGGCGGAACTCAGAAAGAATAAGGGTATGACCCAGCTTCAGCTCGCCGAAAGTCTGAATTACAGCGATAAGGCAGTTTCGAAATGGGAGCGCGGTGAGAGCATACCCGACGCGTACACATTATTAAAAATTTCAAAGCTGTTTTCAGTTCCCGTCGACGCTTTGGTTAATAAAGATTTTAAGTACACGGAAGCGGTCGACGGCGGCGAGTTTTCCGCTTCGAGCCACCCGAAGCGAGTGTTCATACCTATCATATCGGCGCTCGGAGCGTATTTCGTCGCTTCGCTTATCTTCTTCGTCATGAAAAACATACCATTCCTTCAGGCGTATGCGCCGTTCGTCTTTATGTTCGCGACTGTCGCGGCTTTCATCGTTCTGACGGTGTTCTCGGCTATATGGTGGCGAGGCGTTCATCAGTGCGTCTGCGTTTCGGGCATAATTTGGTCGGTCGGACTTTGCATAGCTCTGCCCGCAGGAGCGGCGAACTTCAAATATATACTCGTTCCGTGCGCGATACTGCAATGCATATGCGTTCTGGTTTATCTGTTTGTATATTTTCTTAAAAAGAGCAAAAAAGCTTCGAAATAATGGGAAACTGTCGCATTCGTATTTAACGGATGCGGCAGTCTCATGATGAAAAAGAATATATGCATCTAAGTAGAACTCCATGTGTTTTAATATAAGTAGAAATACAGGCCGAAGAAATGTATCAGTGAACCTGCAAGCACGAACAGGTGGAATATGCTGTGGAAATAGCGCTTGGCTCTTCCGAGAGAAAGAAACGCGGTGCCTATTGTGTAGACCGCTCCGCCGAGGATTATCGACACAATGAGAGAAACGGCATGATCACAGTATTTATAGAGCGGATAAACCAAAATCAAGCACATCCAACCGAGTACCATATATAAAACGGTTTGGACGACCTTGAATTTTTCCTGGTCGATGTATGTCAGCGCGGTTCCGACGGCGCCGATGACAAGGCTCACGGCTATCATCACGGCGGCAAACGGCTTGTTATACGGCAGGACGCCGACGAGCATCAGCGGTATACTCGTGCCCTCGATGAGAAGATATATGACCGCGTGGTCGACGACGCGCATTATCTTTTTGGCGTAGGACGGCCTGAGGGCGTGGTAGACGGTCGACGAGGTGTAGAGAACCATCATCGAAACGCCGAAAATCAGCGCGCCGACCCTCGAATATATGTTGGCGGATTTCAGCAGGAACATTATCAGGCTGAAAAGTCCGAAGAGGATTCCGACGCCGTGAGTGACCGAATTGAACACTTCTTCGCCTTTGGTATAGCTCGGAAGTTTGACATTTTCAAAATACATTGCGAACGCTCCTTTGCCCGTGACGGGCGAGATTTTTTCTTGTTCATATTATATTACGGTCGGCGCCCGATGTCACCCTACCGATGAGTTTCGTGGTCTACGCTGAAAATACAACGGTAGAGAGAGCCTACTCTACACTCTACCCGAAGTAGAGTGTCGGACATAATTTGAGTTTTTGTCGGATAATTTGCTTTTGAGGTACGCCGAGCGGCTTCTCGGCGAAGTTCTGACGACGGAAACAAGCGATGCAATATATTTAACTTTTTTATACAAGGGCTGAAGATTTATCAGACGGAGGAAGTATGAAGCTCTGCAAATTCAACATAAACGAGCTGTCGGACGAGGATTTCGAGCGATACCGTATGCACATGAGCGCCGAAAAACGGGACAGGCTTGACAAGCTCAGATTCGACGAAGACAAAAAGAGAAGCCTTGGCGGATACATGCTCGCGGTCAGGACACTGAGCGAGATTTCGGGCTTAGCCGAAAGCGATATTGTCATATCCGAGGACGGAAACGGAAAGCCGTTCTGCGAAAACTCGGATCTGCACTTCAGCATAAGCCACAGCGGAAATTTCGCCGTCTGCGCTGTCGGAGACAGACCCATAGGCGTTGACATTGAGAAGATACGGAAAGTCAATATGCAGTCGGCAAGGCGCTTCGCAAGCGAAAAAGAGCTGATATATATATTCGGACATCTCCCCGAAAAAGCCGACTTTGAAAGTGACTTTCCGGATACGCTTGAACGCTTTTTTGAGGTCTGGACTAAAAAAGAAGCGTACGGAAAGATGATCGGCACGGGAATTTGCTACGACATGAAAAACGCGGATATATCGGACGCTGTCTGTTTCAGCGAGGACGGATATATTATCGCTGTGTGTGAAAGAGAATAGGTAAGCAACGAAAAATGACTGCACCCCAAGTGCAGTCATTTTTCGTTGTCGGGAGATGGCATGAGGTGCGGTTGGTGAGGCAAAACCCACGGTTTGGCTTGCCAAACCGTGGGGCCGCAAGCCGCCAAGGCGGCCTGCGGCGGCTTCCCCGTCGGGGAAGCCTTTTGCCGCGAACTCTCTTCAGCCTAAGCAAAATTCCCATTTTCTTACTTCTGTTGTAAGAAAATGGGAATAGTCATTAAATGCAAATGATAAAAAGGCGCACTTATTGGGTTAGCAGTTCCTCATAGCTGACATTGAGAACCCGTGAGATAACTATAAGCTCAATGTCGGTGACAAAACGCTTTCCGCATTCGATTCGCTGGATAGCGTTTTTGTCGACGTCAAGACCGTTTAGCTGGAGCATATCAGCTAATTGGCGCTGAGATATTTTCATATTTTTTCTGATATTAGCCATATTTTTTCCGCAGACATTGTTAAGTCCGTCAGCCGTTTTGTTTATAAACATAAAAAACTCCGTAAATTGACATTTAGTGCTTGTCATTATTGAAATTATATGCTATAATACGATTAATATGACATTCACTAAATGTCAAAAGGAGGATGTACAATGGATAATGATGAAGTTTTAACACAGGTGGAACAGCCGAAAAAGAAAAAGGGCAAGAAGAAATGGATAATTATAGCCGCGGTAGCCGTTTTGGTTATAATCATTTTTGCTTTTTCGGGCAACGACAAGCCAAAGGTCGAAACGCCGTCGGATCAGAGCAACGACTCGTCACAGTCGTCGGACACCAACAGCAAAAGTGCAACGCAGGACGACACACAACAAATAAAAGTCGGTTCATCCGTAACGGATGACGAACTCAAGATCACTTTTAAAAGCTGTAACGCGGATTTCAAGAAATATCACAAATATGCGGATATAAAGAAAGGCTGCAAGGTCATACAGGCGACCTTCACTTTTGAAAACATATCGTCAAGCGATGTTCTGCTTGACAATTTTGAATGTTATGCAGACGGAGATAAGTGTGAGGAATTCTATTCTGTTGACGATTACAGCAGTCCCACTTTGGAGACCGTATCGCCGAACAGAAAACTGACTTCTATCGTTTATTATCAGGTTCCGAAAGACGCAAAGGAAATCGAGATTGAATACGAGAGAAATTCCTGGACATCGGAAAAATATATTTTCGTCGTCAAATAAATAAACCAGTATGAATGTTATATTGTGAAAATGAAATCGGTTGCTTGCCGATTTCATTTTTTAATTGATTTTTCATGTCCGATGTGTTAAAATTCAGTTGAATATGAAATCGGAGGTCTACTTCATGAAAAATACAACCAAGAAATTCTTATCTGCAATTTTGGCGCTCGCCATGGCGTTCACTTTTGCGCTCACGCCGTTCGCCGCGTATGTCGACGACGCGGGATTTTTCCGAATTTCCTGCACCGTTAACGGCGACAGCAAGACCCAAAGAGGTCTTTGTTGGTACACAGTCAATGACTGCGAAACTGAAATTACCGTATACAGTTCCGGCTCTGATGTCACCGACAGTCTGACGATAAGCGGTGCGGTCTGCGAAAAGTGGCAGGGCTACTACATGCACAAGCTCGTCGTTTCGGGTCTCGAAGCAGGTAAGAGCTACACTTATAAAGTCGGCGACGGCTCAGAGTGGAGCAAACTCGGCTCTTTCACGACAGACAGCGGCGACGATGAAGTCAACGCCGTTGTGTTCGCCGACGTTCAGGCAAGTTCGCTCGCGAACTTCGAAGTCGGTTCAAGAGCGGTCTCGACCGCGTACCGCATGGCAGGCGACATTGATTTCGCAGTCAATCTCGGCGACTTCACTAACGACAGCACGGACGAAGAATGGAACTATTACGCGGAAGCGTTCGACGGACTTAATCTCTCGGCGACGCTCGTTCCCGTCGCAGGAAACCACGACGGCCTCGGCAAATATCACTGGTTCAACAATATGTTCGCGCTCGACACCTCGAAGAGCGTTCAGAACCTCAACGGCGTCAACTATTCCTATGACTACGGCAACGCGCACTTCGCCGTTCTCAACACAAACGATATGCTCACCGTGTCATACGCTCAGCTCAAGTGGCTCGAGAACGATATGAACTCAAGCTCGGCTGAATGGAAGATTGTCCTCATGCATAAAACGCCGTATACCCTCGGCAAGGACGGAAAATGGCCCGACGCCATGTATCTTCAGGACGCGCTCACGGAAGTCTGCGATAAATGCGATGTCGACCTCGTTCTTTCGGGGCACGATCACCAGTATCTCAGAACAAATCCGCTCAAGAACAACGAAGTCAGCGAGGACGGAACAACCTATGTTCTCTGCGGAACGGCAGGTTCAAAGAGATATGAGATCAGAAAGTTTGCCATCGACAACTTCACCAAGAAAGAGTTCATCAATACGATGATAGCCCAGAAGAACGGCTACTACTTCAACGGAACAGACTTCGATTCACAGTCGGACGAATACATAGGCTCATGCTTCAACACTCTCAAGATAAACGGCGGAAAGCTTGACTTCAATTCATATGTCATTTCGGATGACAGCGACGCTGTAACCCTTATTGACAACTTCACCCTCACCAAGGATTCCGCGGCAGGCGAGCCGACATATGACGGCGACAACAAGACGGATGTGCTTGAATATGCCGCAGGAGCCGTCGGAACAGTGTTCGGTGTTCTTACCTTTGTTATCACAAAGTGGCTCCCGAGAGTTCTCAAGGCTTTGCCTGAGATCATCGGCAGTTATGTGACCGACGGAGTATTTTAATCAGATGTTAGTTTGAAAAAAGGCGGCACGGTATAGTGCCGCCTTTTTGATCTCGCTTAAAGTCATATGCCAACTGTCGACTTCATGGCGGCTTGATGCCATGCGCGCTTGCAAACAAAATTTCAGATAAAATCAAAAGCTGCGTTCCGAGCAAGCTCGGAACGCAGCGCGGCTTTGTGCTCATCGAACTTTCGGCGGCGCGCACAAATGCGCGCGCCGCCTTCATCAGCCTCCCAGTCAAACACCGAGCTCCAACCGACAGCAGCGGCGAGCTGCTCGGGCACCCCAACGCCTGACGGCGCCGGGGTACGCTCGCGGCTCGATACGGC
>USMJ01000054.1 GCA_900555805.1 uncultured Oscillospiraceae bacterium
TCACAAAGGAGAACACCATCATTGTTGACGGCGCAGGCGACAAGGACGCTATCAAGGCAAGAGTCAACCAGATCAAGCAGCAGATTGAGGCTTCGACAAGCGAGTTCGATAAAGAAAAGCTTCAGGAAAGACTTGCTAAGCTCGCCGGCGGCGTAGCCGTTATCAAGGTCGGCGCAGCAACCGAAACCGAGATGAAAGAGAAGAAGCTCAGAATCGACGACGCTCTCGCAGCGACAAAGGCGGCTGTCGAGGAAGGCTCGGTCGCAGGCGGCGGCGTAGCGCTTCTTAATGCGGTTCCGGCTGTCAAGGCTCTTCTTGACAAGACCGAGGACGCCGACGAAAAGACAGGCATCAAGATCGTCCTCAAAGCTCTTGAAGAACCCGTCCGTCAGATCGCTAAGAACGCAGGTCTTGAAGGCTCGGTTATCATCAACAACATTGAGGCTTTGGGCAAGGTCGGCTACGGCTTCGACTTCGCTAAGGAAGAATATGTCGATATGGCTAAGGCAGGTATTCTCGACCCGACAAAGGTTACGAGATCGGCTCTTGAGAACGCTTCTTCGGTTGCGGCTATGGTGCTCACGACCGAAAGCCTTGTCAGCGATATTCCCGATCCCGCGGGCGACGCAGCGGCGGCTGCGGCAATGGCTCAGCAGGGCGGCGGAATGTATTGATAAAATAAATTCGGGGGCGGTTATCCGTCCCCGTTTTTTATAGCCCGAATTTATCGCGAAACACGGCGGCAGTCGTTTTTGATGCGACCGCCGCCCGATTTTATCTGTTCATCTGTACCTTTAAGCTCTCCGTGACCGCCATCTTGTCGCATTCCTCGTTTTCGGGGTGTCCGTCATGCCCCCGAACCCAGTTTATGTGAACCTCATGCTTGTCGAGAAGCGTCAGAAGCTCGTCCCACAGCTCTGGATTGAGCGCAGGCTTTTTGTCCTTTTTCCGCCATCCGTTCGCTTTCCATGACTTTGCCCAGCCCTTTGAAATTCCGTCGGCGACATAGCGCGAATCGGTCGTCAGCTCGACTTCGCAGCTCTCCTTGAGCGCCTTCAGACCCTCTATGACCGCCGTCAGTTCCATGCGGTTGTTCGTCGTTTCTCTTTCGCCGCCCGAGAGCCGTTTTTCGGTGTCCTTATATCTTAAAATCGTTCCCCATCCGCCGGGGCCGGGGTTTCCCGAACACGCTCCGTCGGTGTAAATATATACTTTTTTCATGGTCGCTCCTAATTCTTTTATGGGGTACGCGCCGAATGCGTGCGAAAAGCCGGCGCGTACGAAAAATAACAATAGCATTGTATCACAAACTCGCGGATAAGACAACATCTTAATTATAAAATCAAAGCCCGACGCGCAAGTTTATATCGGGAAAATAAAGGTCATAATATTTTTACTCCCGGGCGAAGTATCGCTTCTAAATCTATTGACATATTTAGCCAATAATAGTAAAATATCATAATCAAGTATCATGTGTAACTATGTCTAATTTCACTTGTGATTTATTCAGTACGTTTTAATTATACATACAATTTAAAGAAGGAGGATTGATTAAACGAATGGCTGAAAATAAGGTATCGGATAAGAAAAATCCGAACGCAAAAACAGGCAGAACAAACAAGAAGAACGGTCAGACCAAAAAGGATCAGACCAAAGATAAGTCAACTCAGACAAAACAGACGAAACAAACCAAACAGACAAAACAGACCAAAAATAAAAAAGAAACGCCGAAACAGACGGCTAAACAAAAGAAGAATCAGACCGAACAGACCAAACAGAACACCCAGAGCCGAAAGAACAAAACGACTTCGGGCAAGGGTCAGAAGACCAAAAAGAAGACAGCGTCAAAAACGAAAGTGAATAACGAAAAAGTGAAGATAGCTTTCCTCGGCGGTATAAACGAAGTCGGAAAGAATATGACGCTCTATGAATACGGCGACGATATGTTCATCGTCGACTGCGGTCTTGCGTTTCCCGATCAGGATATGCCGGGCGTCGACTTGGTTATTCCCGATTTCACCTATATTGAAAAGAACGCCGAAAAGATCAGGGGCGTTGTTATTACCCACGGTCACGAGGACCATATAGGCGCTCTTGCCTATCTCCTGAAAACGGTGAACACACCCGTTTTCGGAACAAGACTTTCAATAGGCCTCATCGAGGGAAAACTCAAAGAGCATAATATGCTCGGAAAAGTCATATTAAAGACGGTCGAACCCGGCGACGAGATATCTCTCGGAAAGTTCAATGTCGAGTTTATTCATGTCAACCACTCGATTCCCGACGCGGTCGGACTTGCGATAAAGTCGCCTGCGGGAGTTATAGTTCAGACGGGCGACTTCAAGATCGACTGTACGCCCATAGACGGCGGAATGATAGACTTGGCGAGATTTGCCGAGCTCGGAAGCGAGGGCGTTTTAGCCATGCTTTCGGATTCGACAAACGCCGAAAGACCGGGATTCACCGAAAGCGAAAAGATAGTCGGCGAATCGTTTGAAAGGCTGTTCAGAAGAGCCGATCACAGGCGAATCATAGTTGCCACATTCGCTTCGAATATCCACAGAGTTCAGCAGATAATCGACGTCGCCGAAAGCCTCGGCAGAAAGGTCGCCCTTTCGGGCAGGAGCCTTGAAAACGTCGTCACCATAGGCGCTCAGCTCGGATATCTGAAGGTCCCCGAGAATATTCTCATCAGCATAGACATGATCAACAGATATCAGCCCGAACAGCTCGTTCTTATCACGACAGGCAGTCAGGGCGAACCCATGTCGGCTCTGACGAGAATGGCGTTTTCCGATCACCGCAAGGTCTCCATAACGCCGAACGACTATGTCATAATCTCAGCGAATCCCATACCGGGCAACGAGAAAATGGTCGGCAATGTCATCAATGAGCTTATGAGACTCGGCGCTGAGGTCGTCTATGAAAAGATGTATGACGTCCACGTTTCGGGTCATGCCTGTCAGGAGGAGCTTAAGATAATGCTCGGCATAGTCAAGCCGAAGTATTTCATCCCCGTTCACGGCGAACAGAAGCATCTTCAGAAGCATGCAAAGCTCGGCGTAAACATGGGCATAGACAAAAAGAATATCGCGATAGTCGAAAACGGATGCGTGCTTGAACTTTCGGAGAGCGAGATCAAGAAGCTCGAAAACGTTCAGGCGGGTCAGGTCTTTGTCGACGGCTCGGGCGTCGGAGATGTCGGTTCTGTCGTTATAAGAGACAGAAAGCATCTGTCGAACGACGGACTTATAATCGTCGTCGCGACGATAGACTCCGTCACGGGCGAAATCTTAAGCGGCCCCGACGTCGTTTCAAGAGGTTTCGTCTATGTCAGAGAATCCGAAGAGCTTATGGATGAAGCGAGAAATATAGCTTTTGAATCTCTCTCGAAGTGTCAGACAAAGCATGTCAGAGAGTGGAATACAATAAAGAGCCGCATAAGAGACGACGTCTCACGGCTTATGTATGAAAGAACAAAGAGAAGTCCGATGATACTTCCCATTATCATGGAGGTGTAAGAATTGAGAAGCATATGGCGAAAGTATATGTTTGCGTTTATAGCCGCTCCGATAGCGCTGGTGTTCGCTGTCGCGACGTGGTTTTATAACAAGCCGCTTTCAATAGCCGAAATCGTGGCTCTTGTTGCCCTGTGCTTCGGTTACGTTCTGTATATCTCCGTCAACAACATCAAGATAGTTTCGAGGATCGACGCGGTCGCCGCCGAGCTCGACATTAAAACGAGCGCAACACTCCAAAGCGTACCTTTCCTGTGTGTCGCCTTTGACGAAACGGGCGAGGTCTTCTGGAGCAACGACAAATTTTCGGCGGACTTCTTCAAAAACGGAAGAACACTCAGCGGAAACATTTCCGACATTTTAGGTACGCAGATATTTGATGTCATAAGCGGCAAAAGCGATCGTATCGAAGCGAACGGCGGAAGGAAGTATTCCGTATACTGCGTGACGGGAAAAGACAAAAACGACAAGCAGTTTTACGTTCTCTATCTCGTCGACAACACCGAGCTTCGTCAGATCGAACAGCGATACTACGAAACAAGACCGTCAGCCGTTCTCATCTCGGTTGACACGGTCGACGAAATAAGACAGAATTTCAAAGACAGCGAATGCGGCGCGATCTTCGGCAGAATCGAAGAGATAGTCGACAACTGGGCGAGCAAGTTCGGCTGCGTATCCAAAAAGCTTTCGACAGGAAGATTTTTTGTCATCGCCGAGGAGAAAAGCCTTGAGGCGATGAAAGAAGACAAGTTCAAGATACTCGAATATGTCAGATCGCTTTCATACGCTGACAAAAAGGTCAACGCCACGCTCTCAATCGGCATAGGCAAGGAGGAAAGCTTCGTCGACTCCAACGACGCCGCAAAAGCGGCTATCGAAATGGCGCAAAGCCGAGGCGGAGATCAGGTCGCCATAAAAGACGGCAAGGATTATACCTTCTTCGGCGGCGTTTCGGCGGGTCTTGAGCGCTCGAACAAGGTCAGAACAAGAATTGTCGCCACCTCGTTCTCCGAGCTTATAGCCGGATGTGAAAACGTCGTCGTCATGGGTCACAGATACGCCGACCTCGACGCTTTCGGCGCGGCGATGGGCGTTATGAGTATAGTCAGAAGCCTGAAAAAGCCCGTCAATATCGTCATAAACAAAGACACCGCGCTCGCTCTTCCACTTATAAAGAGGGCGGAGCAGGCAGGCTTGGGCGAATACCTGATAAGCCCGGAAAAAGCAAAATTTATAGTCTCCCACAACACCTTGCTCGTTGTCGTCGACACTCATAAGCCATATTTCACCGAGTGTCCCGAGCTTCTCGAAAAAACGAACAAGATCGTTGTCATAGATCACCACAGAAAGTCGGTCAACTATATCCAGAACGCCGTTCTGTTTTTCCATGCGTCGTACGCGTCGTCTGCCTGCGAGATGATAACTGAACTGGCTCAGTATATAGGCTCATCTTCGCCGATAGACAGTCTGACGGCGGAGGCTCTGCTCTCGGGTATAATGCTCGATACGCGAAGCTTCATACTTCACACGGGCGTCAGAACGTTCGAAGCGGCGGCTTATCTCAAAAGCCGCGCGGCCGACACGGTCGAAGTCAAAAAGCTGTTCAGCAACGACATGGATGTCTACAAATACAGAAATCAGATCATCGACAGCGCCTTCACCTATAACGGCTGCGCTGTTTCCGTCGCCGAGATCAAGACGAACAACATAAGGCTGATAACCTCTCAGGCGGCGGACGAGCTTTTGAACATAGACGGCGTGAAAGCTTCGTTTGTTCTGTTTGAAGTCGACGGAGTGGTCTGCATTTCGACCCGTTCCTTCGGCGAAATGAATGTTCAGGTCGTCATGGAAAAATTCGGAGGCGGCGGCCACAGAACAATGGCGGCGGCGCAGATTGAAGACTCTTCGATTGAAGAGGTGCTCGAAAAGTTAAAGAAAGAAATCGACAATTATTTTGCCGATGTGTAATATTTTGAAAGGACGATGACAAATGAAAGTTATTTTGAAAGCGGATGTTAAGGGCCTCGGAAAAAAGGGACAGCTTGTTAATGCCTCCGACGGGTACGCCCGAAATTTTCTGTTCCCGAAGAATTTGGCCGCTGAGGCAAACGCTCAGGCGATGAGCGAACTCAAAAATAAGGAGGACGCCGAAAGATACAGAATAGCGACCGAAAAGGCCGCAGCTCAGAAAGCGGCGGAAAAGATAAACGGAAAGACGGTCAAACTCACCGCGAAAGCAGGTCAGAACGGAAAGCTCTTCGGTTCGGTTACATCGAAAGAGATATCCGAAAAGCTCAAGAGCGAATTCGATATCTCCGCCGACAAGAGAAAGATAGTCATGGAGGATATCAAAGCTTTCGGAACATACGAAGCCGAGGTCAAGCTCTATACGGGCATTTCGGCTAAGATATATGTCACCGTCGGAGAATAAACCGAAAGTCAGAACACAGATCGGGTACAACAAAGACTCGGTCTATTGGAAGCCGACTATGTGTGGGTGAAGTCAGAACACAGTTCGCGTACAACAAAAATCACGTTTGGGCGGACGTTTTAAACATGGTATCAGCGCTGAATTTTTCAAAATCCGGTCGCGCTTAATGCCAAAGGATAAGGGGTGGTAGCTTGCCAACGGATTCATATAACGGATTAGACAATATAAATCTGCCTTACAGCCTTGAAGCGGAGCAGGCGGTTCTCGGAGCTATTCTCATGGAACCTTCCTGTATAAATCAGGCGATGATTTATGTCAAGAGCGATTATTTTTATCTTCCTCAGCATAAAGCCATATTCTCGATTATGCAGAATATCGATGCCGCAGGAGGTAAGATCGATCCGCTTATCGTCCTCGAGGGGCTCAAAAAAGAGAATATCTATGACGACGCCGGAGGAAAAAACTACCTCTTCCAGCTCTCTCAGGTTGTACCGTCAATTGAGAATATCGAAAGCTACGCCAGGATAGTCAGAGAGAAGTTCTATATCCGAACGCTTATAAATACGAGCCGCGAGATAGTCGACGAAGCTTCAAATAACGACGAAAGCGCCGATGTTCTTCTCGATTCGGCCGAACAGAAAATATACAATATCAGACAGGGCAGAACCACGGGCGGCCCGTCGCTTATCGGCGATATAATCGTCGGTGAGGTTTATGATACGCTCAAAAAATTAAGCTCGGAGGACGCCGATCAGTATAAAGGCTTCACGACGGGCTTCAGCGATCTCGACAAGGTCATGACGGGTCTTAACAAATCCGACCTGATAATCGTCGGCGCCCGTCCCGCTATGGGTAAAACGAGCTTCGCTCTGAACATAGCGAGAAACGCCGCCGTCATGGCGAATAAAAAAGTCGTTTTCTTCTCGCTCGAAATGACAAAGGAACAGTTAGCTCAGAGAGTTCTTGCCATGGAGTCGAGAATAGAGGGCTTCAAGATGAGAACGGGCGAAATTCACGACGAAGAATGGAAGCGTATAGCCGCCGCAACGGCGGTGCTTACGCAGTGTAAGTTCTATATCGACGACACGTCGCTTATAACCGTTCCCGAGATAAAGGCGAGAGTCAGACGGCTTAAGGATGTCGATCTCGTTGTTATAGACTATTTACAGCTTATGAGAGGTTCAAGCCGAACGGATAACCGAGTTCAGGAGGTTTCGGAAATAACGAGAAGTCTTAAGCTTATGGCGAAAGACCTCGGCGTTCCCGTCATCACGCTCGCTCAGCTTTCCCGTTCGACGGAAGCGAGAGGAAAGTCTCACAGACCTCAGCTCGCCGACCTTCGTGAATCGGGCTCTATCGAACAGGACGCGGATATAGTTCTCATGCTCTACCGCGATGAATATTATGACGCCGACAAGGATAAGGACGAACCCGACGACGAAGGTCCCGACACAAACGGCGGAGTGAACATAGCCGAAGTTATAGTCGCCAAGAACCGACACG
>USMJ01000055.1 GCA_900555805.1 uncultured Oscillospiraceae bacterium
TGCGAAGGTGAACAGTCCGCAGGGGTAAACGGATTTCTTCTTGCGTTCGATACCCTTTACCATTTTCTTTGCCACGTGAGCGGGGCTTTGTACGGGGAAGGGTTTCTTGAATTCCTTGGGATTTGCGGTTTTGAAGAAGTTCGTATTCGTTGCGACGGGATACAGGCAGGTCATCGTCACGTTTTCGGGAAGTTCCAGACGAAGACCTTGCTGGAAGCCTTGCGTGCCGAACTTCGACGCCGAATACACGCAGTAGCCGGGCATAGCCATCTGACCGATTGCGGAAACGGTGATGCAGAAGTGTCCGTCGCGGCCTTTTAAGAAATAAAGGTATTTGCCATAGGTATACATCGGCGAAATCGTATTGACCTGAAACATTCTGTTGACGCGATCCCAGTCGGCGTAGTTGTACTGTTCGTAATAAGGGAAACCGGCGTTTGCATAAAAAATGTCGATTGTGCCGAGTTTTTCTTTTGCGACCTCAAAGATTTTGTCGACGCCTTCCTTGTTGCCGACGTCGCATTGCATGGGGAAGACCTTGCTTTGGTCGAACGTGGAAATGACGTCCGTTTTAAGGTCGACGGCAAGGATTTTGTTGTTGCCTTGCACAAGAAGTTTCAATGTTTCGAGACCAATACCGCTGTTTGCGCCGGTCAGAACGATTTTTTTACCGGTAATCATAAATTTGCTCCGTATTATTTTAATAACAACATAATAGCACAACGCCGAAAAAATGAAAAGCGTTTTGAAAAACGAAATTGCCGCGGGGCGTTAATTTCCCGCAAGATTGTTTGACTTTAATATAAAATATTTATATAATAAATAAAAATCGGAAAAGGGAGAAGAAAAGACGATATGCTGACCGTAAATTACGTTGACGACGACGAAGAACTTTTGAGAATTTACGACCGCGCGGGGGTGACGGGCGCAAACACGAGCGGTATCAACGCGGTGCTCTTCGATGACGACGAGGGCGTGGGCGTATGCAAAATGGTGCTTCGCGACGAAGGGATCCTTATCGTATCTTTCGACGTCGCAAAGGACAAGGCGGAAGATCCGTCGGTTTCCGACTTCTTTTTCAGGACGATTCTTTTCAAACTGTCGATGAGCGAAGTCAATATTCTTATTGCGCCCGACGACAGGCTTGAAAAATTCGGATTCAAAAAACAAGGAGATTTGATGGTTGTTGCCGCGCGGGACGTAGTTTTCCCGTCGTCCTGCGGCGGAAATCACCAAATCGATAATTAACCGAATAAAATCGGCGTATAAAGCGTCGATTTTTCCATTAAGGAGCATATATGGAAGAATTTGCAAAACCAACCAACTTTATTGAAGACATCATTGACGCCGACCTTAAAAGCGGCAAGCATACGTTTATAGCGACGCGTTTCCCGCCCGAACCGAACGGGTATCTGCATATCGGTCACGCAAAAGCCGTCTGCATAAATTTCGGCATTAAGGAAAAATATCACGGCACTTGCAATCTGCGTTTCGACGACACCAACCCGTCCAAAGAGGACGTCGAGTACGTCAACAGCATTCAGGAGGACATCAAGTGGCTCGGCTTTCAGTGGAACAAGGTGCTTTATGCGTCGAGCTATTTCGATTTCATCTATGAATGCGCGGTCAAGCTCATCAAAATGGGCAAGGCCTATGTCGACGATCTTTCCGCCGACGAGATAAGAGAATACAGAGGTACACTCACCGAGCCGGGCAAGGACAGCCCCTACAAGAACCGCTCAATAGAGGAAAACCTCGACCTGTTCCAGAGAATGACGGACGGCGAGTTCCCCGACGGAGCCAAGGTCTTAAGAGCCAAGATAGATATGGCTTCGCCGAATATGAATATGCGCGACCCCGTTATTTACAGAATCGCTCATGTTTCACATCATCAGACAGGCGACAAATGGTGCGTCTATCCCATGTATGACTTCGCTCATCCCCTTTCGGACACGAGAGAGGGCGTCACTCATTCGCTCTGTTCGCTCGAATTTGAAAATCACAGACCGCTTTACGATTGGTTCTTGAGAGAACTTGAACTTGAGCATCCGTCAAGACAGATTGAGTTCGCGAGACTTAACCTCAACTACTGCCTGACGAGCAAGAGAAAGTGCTTACAGCTTGTCAACGAAGGCATTGTCGACGGATGGAACGACCCGAGAATGGTCACAATAAGCGGTATGCGCCGCAGAGGATATCCCGCCGCCGCGATAAGAGACTTCTGCGACAGAATAGGCGTTTCCAAGGCGTACAGCGTAGTTGACTTCGGACTTCTCGAAGCCTGCGTCAGGGACGACCTTAACATAAACGCTGCCAGAGCTATGGCGGTTCTCCGTCCGCTCAAGGTTGTCATCGACAACTATCCCGACGGCGTGACAGAGGATATCGAAGTCGAGATAAACCCGAACAAACCCGAGCTCGGAACAAGAACAGTCAAGTTCTCGAAGGAACTTTTCGTCGAGCAGGAGGACTTCATGATAGAGCCTGTCAAAAAGTATTTCAGACTCTTCCCCGGCAACGAGGTCAGACTCAAGAGCGCTTACTTTGTCAAGTGCGTCGGCTATGAAACCGACGGCGACGGCAATGTCACTGTCGTTCACTGCACATACGATCCGCTCAGCAAGGGCGGCGACTCACCCGACGGAAGAAAGGTCAAAGGTACGCTTCACTGGGTCAGCGCGGCTGACAGCGTTAAATGCGAAGTCAGGCTCTATGACAGACTGTTCAATGTCGAGAATCCCTCGGATGAGAGCAAGGGTAGCTTCAAGGATAATCTTAATCCCGATTCGCTTGTTGTTCTCAGCGACTGTCTCGTCGAAGGCTCGCTCAAGGACGCAAAACCCGGAGATGTTTTCCAGTTCATGAGACAGGGCTATTTCTGCGTCGACACTTCGAGCAGTGACGATAAGCTTGTATTCAACAGAACCGTAGCTTTGAACTCATCGTTCCAAGCTAAAAAATAAAAAAGGCAGGTAAAAGTTATGAATTTATCTTACAGAATTTCAACGGCTATACTTGGTTTCGGCTCTATACTTTGCGCTTTCTTTCTGAAATTTTTCACATTCACGATAACGGCTGTTATCATCACTAAGACCTACAGCTATTCGATCTTTGAAGCTATCAGAGAGCTGACAAAGAGAAACAGCGGTTCTTCCGGCGACAACTCGGCTGTCATGGAGATCATAGATCCCATGCTCAAGCCGGCTATCACTTTCTTTGTTCTCGTCGCCATATGCTGTCTTATCGCTCTCGCGATATCTATTCTCTCGTCGGTCTCCGACCTTCATGTTCCGCAGGCTATACTTTCGGCCGTCGGCTTCATCCTGCTTATCATTGCCGCAGGCTGCGGCTCTAACGCTCTGGGCTGTCTGACGGGCGACGAACCCAAGGTCGCTCTTTCGTCTCTCGCCACCGCCGCCGCAGGAGAACTGACAAAGGATAACGCGCTTTCGACTTTAGGCTCGGCGCTTTCCAAGGTTCAGGTCGCTCAGCTTTCATACGGTTTCTATATCGTTATGGCTGTGTTCGCCGTCATCTTCATCATGAGCTTGATCTTCGCTTTTGTCTGCAACAATGATCAGCCCAAAAAGACAGGCAAGAAACACAGAAAAGAATACAAAAGAAAGAAACCCATGAAGAAGCTCAGCGCTATAGGCAAATAATTGCGCTCCAAAACGCCGATCTGCACCCGCACTTCGGCGTTTTTATTCGCCCAAAGCAGAAATTTCGGGCGTACCGATTATTAAAATTCGGAGGTTATGTATGTCTGAACTTTTAGATCAGCTCGACGACGATGAGCTTGAGCCGACCGTCAAAATCACCGACACCGACGGTGTGACCGCCGTTTATGAATTTCTCGATATTGTTAATTTGAATAATATTGAGTACGCCGTGCTGTGTGCTCCCGACAGCGACGGCCTCGTTGATATTTTCCGCATCGTCACGGTCAACGGCGAGGAGAAATATTCGAGGGTCGCCGACGAAGAAACACTCGACGCGGTTTTTCACATCTTCATGGTCAAAAACGAGGACGAATTTGATTTTGAAGATTAAAAAAAGCAAACTTAAACGCCTTTCGGAACTTTCCTGGAGGCGTTTTTTCGCTTGTATATAAAGTATCCAAAAAGTGTACATACTGAATTAACATAAAAGGGAAAATCTGAATGTATACTTTATTAACTACAGCACGGAGGTTTATATTATGTGTGGAATTATCGGATATGTCGGCGACGACATCGCGACCGGTTATCTTGTTTCCGGTCTTGAAAAGCTTGAATACAGAGGCTACGATTCGGCAGGTATCGCCGTTATCGAAAATGGAAGAATAGACGTTATAAAGTCAAAGGGCAGGCTGAAAGTTCTCGAAGAAAAAATCAGCGAACAGGGCGGATTTTCAAACGGAACTATCGGCATCGGCCACACCCGTTGGGCGACCCACGGCGAGCCGTCCGACCTGAACTCGCATCCGCACCTGAGCAAAAGCGGACTTTTCGCCGTCGTTCACAACGGAATCATCGAAAACTTCTCCATACTAAAAGAAAAGCTCATCTCGCAGGGATATGAATTCAAGTCGGAAACCGACACCGAGGTCGTGTCCCAACTGCTTGAGAAAAACTATGACGGCGACCTGCTCAAAGCCGTCAAAAAGACGGCTGATGTCCTCGAAGGCTCATACGCCTTAGGAATTCTCTGCCGCGATTATCCCGATAAATTTGTTTGCGTACGCCGAGCCAGTCCGCTGATTGTCGGCGTGAGCGACAAGGGAAATTTCATCGCGTCGGACATTACCGCCATACTGAGCTATACAAACAATATATATAAGCTCAACGACGGCGAGATCGCTCTGCTTTCAAAGGATGAGGTGCTTTTCTACGATCAATATCTCCAGCCGCTCAAGAAATCCGTCACTCATATCGACTGGGACATTTCTTCGGCTGAGAAGTGCGGATACGAACACTTCATGCTCAAGGAGATAATGGAACAGCCCGAAGCTATCAGGGCGACGATCTCACCGAGAATCAAAGACAACGGAACGATCGCTCTCGACGGAGTGAACCTCACCAAGCAGGATATCGAAAACCTTAGCAAAATCTATATTGTAGCATGCGGTTCGGCGTACCACGTCGGAGTAGTCGGAAAATATGTTATCGAAAAGCTGACGAGAATCCCGGTCGAGGTCGACATCGCGTCTGAATTCAGATACCGCGACCCAATCGTCGACGGCGACACGCTCGTTATCATAATCTCACAAAGCGGCGAGACCGCCGACACGCTCGCCGCCCTCAGAATGGCGAAATCAAAGGGCGCAAGAGTCCTGTCGATAGTCAACGTCGTCGGCAGCAGCATAGCGAGCGAAAGCGACGACGTGCTTTACACATGGGCAGGCCCCGAAATCGCCGTTGCGACCACAAAGGCATACTCGACGCAGCTTTGCATGATGTATATTCTCGCCGTCCACATGGCGAAAGAGCTTGAAAAAATCAGCCCGAACGAAACAAGACGGCTTCTATCGGCGCTCATGGCTATCCCCGAAAAGCTCGAAGGAGTTCTGCACTCAGCGCCCGAAATTGAGGAGACCGCCAAGCTGTTCAAGGATCTCGAACACGCCTATTTCATCGGCAGAGGCATAGACTACGCGATCGCGCTCGAAGCGTCGCTGAAACTCAAAGAAATCAGCTACATTCACTCCGAGGCATACGGCGCGGGAGAACTCAAGCACGGAACGATATCGCTCATAGAGCCCGGAACAATGGTCGTCGCTCTCGCCTGCGTTGACGAGCTTTTCGCCAAAACGATGAGCAACATCAAGGAGGTCAAAGCGAGAGGCGCAAAGGTTCTCTGCGTGACGACAGCCAAGCATTCAGACGAACTCGGAGATATTGACTACAAGTTGATAGTCCCCGACACGGAAGCCCTGTTCATAGGTTCGCTCGAAGTCGTACCGATGCAGCTACTCGGATACTATGTTTCGAAGCACAGAGGATGTGACATTGACAAGCCGAGAAATCTCGCCAAGTCGGTTACTGTGGAGTGAAAACTTAATTTTTCGGTGACGGTTTTATTATATAAACCGTCACTTTTTTCTTTGAAACATGACATTTATCAATTGTATACTTTGTCCCATGGGAATTGCCATCCCAGAAAGCAATGATTTCATCGGCATAATCAATAATTTTTTGATTTCTTTTTAATGGCGCTGCTTTTCCGAATTTATTATATTCAGGCAAAAATTCTGTTAGTTTTATATGGTTTTTGTTAGCATATTCTTTTGCGCAAGTATCAACACCCCTTGCACCGCCTGAAACGATTTCTGTAACATTATCGGGAATGTATTTATTCAAGTTTCTGATTTTTATATCTCTCGATCCAACAATAGCAAGTTTCATATAATCACCCAAAATATAGTATACTCATTTTAAGTATACTTGCAACATCATATCGTAAAATAATCTTAAAATATACTTAATTTAAGATTAAGGTGATATTATGAGAAACAAGAACAACAAGCATTTAGGCATAGAGGTCGATCCCGAGCTTCACTACAAGCTGCACTACATTTCCAAATACGAGGGTCGTTCGGCTAACGGACAGATTCTCTATCTGATAAGAAAGTGTATCAAGGAATTTGAAATGGAGAACGGCGAGATCGTTATACCGAAAGAATAAGCTTAAATTTGCACCCACGGTCTTTAGTGGGTGCTTTTTGTTCGGTGGCCCCATGCTCTCGAGTGGCGAAAGTCGGCGGCGCGGTAGCGAAGCAAGTGCCGATTCTCGCCTGTCGGCTCGGTCGGTGCTTTTGCGGCTGCACCGCAAAGGTCGCCACCGGCGACCCGCACCCGAAAGGCGGGCTTTCTGTGGCGGCTTCGGCGCAGCCGAAGCCGTCGCTTAGAAAGTCCGCGCGGGTGTAGGGATTTAAATCGGACGGTAAGGTTCGGTAAGATATGAATGGGGTCGGCATGGGGCTTCCTGTTGTCGATATCGAGTCGGCTGACAGAGAGCTACCGCAAGGGGTATAACGCCCCTTGCGGTAGCAACTATATAGATCAGACTAAACCAAGGACGCAGGCAATGCCTGCGTCCTCTATCGCTTATTTCGATAAAAATTCAAGGGTGATCTTTGCCGTTTCGTCGGCGAGGTTTTCTATAAACATATGTCCGCCGCCTTTAACGGTAACATCCGTGCTTCCCGAAGGAAGATGTTTTCTCAAAAGCTTCCTGTCGGCTGACGGTATGACCGAGTCCTTGTCGCCGTTGACATAGAGTATCGGCGGCATTTTCTCGACAGCACCGAGTTCTGTTTCGGGCAGCATGGTGAAAGAATAGATCGCGCCCGCGCCCGTACCGTTTATTCTCAACGGCTCGGTTATCTTTGAAAGGTCATAGTTTTTCGCATATTCGCTGTCGCATAGCCC
>USMJ01000056.1 GCA_900555805.1 uncultured Oscillospiraceae bacterium
TCCCAGATGATGTCGTTGGCTTCTTTTAGAGTTGTTGTATGCGGAGCGGTGACGAGCTTTTCGAACGGCGTCATGAACGAGCTGACCTTTTCATCCGTCGTCATTCTGCTGACGCGGTAGTCTCTGCCCGTGACTATACCAAGAAGCTTTCCGTGGCTTGTTCCGTCTTCCGTGACGGCTATTGTGGAGTGGCCTGTTCGGTCGACTGTGTCAAGAACGTCGGCGAGCGTTGCGTCGGGCTTAAGGTTTGAATCGCTGACGACGAAACCGGCTTTATAGCTCTTGACCTTGGCGACCATAGCCGCCTCGCTTTCTATTGACTGCGAACCGTAGATAAAAGATACTCCGCCCTCTTTGGCGAGAGCGACCGCCATTGTGTCGTCGGAAACCGACTGCATTATAGCGGAAACAAGCGGAATATTTAAACTCAGCGAAGGTTTCTCGCCCTTCTTGAATTTGACAAGCGGAGCTTTGAGACACACATTGTCGGGAATACAATCGGGACCCGTGTATCCGGGAATCAGTAGATATTCGCTGAAAGTTCTTGACGGTTCATCGTAATAAAAAGCCATATGACAGTCCTCCAAACAGAAATTTTAATAGATCAAACCGGGACGCTGAAACTTAAATTAGCTCAAATAAGTTTACAGAACCCCAGATTAAATTATTTCGACTATTGTAATAGTTTGCAGACAAAAATTCAATAGGCAGAATCCCAAAATAAATTTCGGTTTTATGTCTTATCATTGGTCAAATCGCCGTTTCCGTTGACTGGGATAGCTTCGCCGAGGTATGTTGACTCGGGTTTTATCATGCACTTGACGAAGTCTTTGTCACGCGCGAGAATTTCTCTTACATCGCGCTGAAACTGACCCGCGTACAACCGTTGGTCTGAGGCCACTCCGTAGGCTTCAAGTCCGAGCTTTTCGGCGATATATAACGCGCGGTACAAATGATATCCCTGCGTGACGATAACTATTTTCTTCGCTTGGAAGATATCGCGGGCGCGATACATGGAGTCGTAGGTCGAGAAGCCTGCGTGGTCCATGAAAACATCGCTGCTTTCGACGCCACTATCAACGGCGAATTTCTTCATGACATTCACTTCGTCGTAGTTTTTTCTTCCGTGGTCGCCCGACATCAGAATCTTCGGGGCGGTGCCGTTTTTATAAAGCTCCAATCCCCTTTCAAGTCTGTCGTTGAGCATCGGGCTCGGCTGATCGCCTCTGACGCCGCAACCGAGGACTAAAACGCAGTCGACATTTTCGAGTTTTGCGGCTTCGTCGGCAGTTATCACTCTCGGCGACGCGCTGTTTTTAACGAACGCGTCAACGCCGAAAACCGCGCACACGCCCAAAACGCATACCGCAAAAAGGCAAACGGCGGCTTCGATCAGTTTTCTCTTCTTCGACTTCGGTTTCTTTTCGTTCTTTTTCATTTTTATCCTTCCTTTCCTCCCGTCGGACGGGCTGTTAATAGCTTCATTTTACACTAAAGAGCAAAATTTGTAAAGCCGTTTTGATAGCGTACGCTGTCGGTTTTTCGGAAATTTCGGCATTTTTGCCCGACTGTTAGTGAATATCAACTAAAAGTTTTTGAATTTGTCTTTGTAATATTATTGATTGTTCTCATTGATTTTTTGCATGAAAATAAGTATACTTATAACAGTAAAGCAGAAAGGAGTTTTGTCAATGAAAAAGGTTATTTGCAGAGTTGAATACGACACTGACAACGCAGAGCTTGTAAAGAAAGTGACCTTCGGCAACTTCGGTGAAAGCGATGGCTATGAAGAAAGTCTTTACAAGACGGCTAATGGATCATATTTCCTTTATGTCAACGGCGGAGCTGATTCAAAGCATCCGACCGAAGATATCAAGCGTATGTCCAAGGACAAGGCTGCGGCTTGGGTCAAAAACAACTGAGATAAAAACTGACTGAAATCCCTGCATCGTGAACGGTGCAGGGATTTTTTTGCTTGGGGTTTGTGAGCTGAAAGCCGAAAGTCCGATACAATCAAAGTGAGCCGCAGGGATGCGTACTCCTTCGGCTCATCGAAATATCTATCTTAATAATCTTCGGGAACTTCGAACGAAAGCCGACCGAGCTTTCCGCCCCGATATTCGTCGAGGAGCATGACCGACGCTCTTTCCGTGTCGATCTCACCTCCGCTTATGAGCATACCTCTTTTTCTTCCGATAAGCTCCATGATCTCGTATGTTTCCGAATTCGCGACATCGTCGGGCTTAAGCTTATACCTTTCGCAAAGCAAGTCGGCGTAATCCTTTTTGAGCACATCCAAAAGCCGCAAAGCCATTGTCTCGGTGTCGGTCACATCATCCTTGACGGAGCCAATGAACGCCAGTCTGTCGCCGACGGTTTTATCGTCGAACTTAGGCCAGAGTACACCCGGAGTATCGAGCAGTTCTATACCGTTTCCGATGACGAACCATTGGTTCTGTCTGGTTACGCCCGGTTTATCGGCGACCTTGGCGCGGTTTCGCCCTGCCATTCTGTTGATAAATGAGGACTTGCCAGTGTTGGGGATTCCGACGACCATGACCCTGAGCGCCTTGCCGCTCATCCCCTTTTCTTCGTTTGACTTTATTTTGTCCGCAAGCACCTGTCTGACAAGCGGTCTGTAAGCGTTGAGACCCTTACCGCTGCGGCAGTCGACTGCTATGGCATACTGACCGTGAGCCTTGAAATATTCGATCCATCTTTTCGTGGTCTTTTCGTCCGCCATATCGCACTTATTGAGAAGCACGATTCTCGGCTTTCTCTGCGTCAGTTCGTCAAGCTCGGGATTTCGGCTGCTCATGGGTATTCTTGCGTCGAGCAGCTCCGTTACGGCGTCGACAAGCGGCAGGCTCTCTTTGATTAGCCTGCGCGTTTTCGCCATATGTCCCGGAAACCACTGCACGGTCTGTTTTTGAAAATCAGCCACTTTGTTTCCCCCATTCATCTGATTTCTATATAGATATTATCAATTATTTTTCAAGTATTCCTGTATGGTTTTATCGTCAACATACATATTTTCGAGAACGACTTTTCCGTTTCTCGCTCTGACCTTAATATAAATTTCGCTGCCGTACTCATAGATTTTGTGAAACAGCGATTCGTACGCTTTTGAATCGAGCTTGATCTGTTTGACGGGAAAAGTGAATCCGCCGTCGGTTGCGCTCTGAACATACGGCGCGGTCGGTCTGGTATATTCGACAGAAGATATAGAAGCGAAGCCGTCTTCACCGACGGAGATAACGCCGTATCTCGCGTTCTCGGGTACGGTCGCCCAATCAATATCGGTTATGGAGAAACTGATTTTGTCTCCGACGGCGTACGCGCTGACTCTGAACTTATACTCGGCTCCCTGCCTCAGAACATCGTACCTATCTAAAGCGAAGAAAGCAGGAACGGCTATCTGAACCAATATAACCGCTATCAATAACGACAGAAGAACTTTCTTTTTCATTGCGTCCGCACCTCCTCGCTGTCGCCGGAATTCTTCTTTCGTTTGGCGAGATGCCTGTTGACAAGGAAAAACGCAACGCCTATCGCTATGAACACTATGCCCTTGGCAAAAATATTGAAGTTCCAGTTGAAGAAACGCAGCACCACCATTGCGCCGACGGTGAGTATACCGACGTTTGTCTGAAAAGCGTTACAGTCGTTTGTTCCGAAAACAATCAGCGAAATTCCTGTAGCGAGCATTGCGGCATTTGACAATACTGTGCATAAAAGCTGACTCGGCAACAAATTTATGCTGAACAATATTAAAAGCAGCACGCAGAAAAACGCAGGTATAATTATCGAAATCTTAAACTTATCTAAGCCTTTGATAACCGACATTATAACAGCGGCAACGCAAAGTATCACCGCAGGGACCGCCTGCGCGAGCAGAATCCCGAAGCTATAGTCTGTCTCGGGCGCGTACCACGAATAGAACGACGAGAAAACTCCGATAATAACGGCGATTCCGAGCGTTCCGAAAATCCCGCAAGCGTCGAGATATCGTTTCTTTCTGTCGGACAGCGAAAATATCACAGCGAAATATGCAAGCTCGGTCGCGGTGCCGTCGGAAAAATTAAACTTGTCAGCCGTCACGATAATAAACGCGAGAACCGCCGCGATATTCAGCCAGCGGACATATTCGATCCGTCCGTAAACAGGAGTTTCCTCGCTTTTGATTCTTAAAATCAGCAGCGCGCCCAACGCAATCAGCAAAACAAACGCGGCGAATTTAAGCGACATCGCCGATGCCATACCGCTTGCGCCACAATATATCGCGCCTGCGAAATACAGGATAAGCGGCGACACAGCGGAGAGAATATACATCACGGGCAGGGTCAAAATGACGCACGCAAGAACATAATTCTCAGCGAAATCGGAAACGTTGAAGCTGTTGTTTATCATGGCGAGCGAGGCGCATATTCCTGCCGTATAGGCTATTGAGACGCACTCGCGGAAAACATTGTTGCCATACTTTTTAAGGACGGTATACACTGCCGCGGCCTGACCGACGAGCATCGGCACAAACGAGACAACGCCCTTGACTTCGATCGGCAGGTTTCTCCAATTCGTCGCGAAAATCAATATCACGCCTGCCCCGACGAAAACCGCGCTGAATATCGCGAAAATCGTTGTTAGCGTCCGATTGCCGCCCTCCGAGTATTTTTTTCTCAGCTTCTCGGCCGACTCAGCGTCGATTATGTTTTCTTTTTCCCATTCGTCGATCTCTTTGAGACGCCGTTTGTTCACCATATAATCACTTCCTCACAGTATAAATGTACCACAAAGCGGAAAATTTTTCAACACCGC
Organism: uncultured Oscillospiraceae bacterium; assembly: GCA_900555805.1. GTDB lineage: Bacteria > Bacillota > Clostridia > Oscillospirales > Acutalibacteraceae > UBA6857. The sequence goes on from USMJ01000056.1 coordinate 4,816, forward strand.
CGTCTAATGAAAATGTCCCGTTCCGAGATTAAATGTTCGGTACGCACGAATTCGTGCGTACCGCAAATTATTTCTCGGATCATAAGCGAGTTCTCGGCGAAGTTTCATTTCGGCGCGATCAAACTTATCAGAATGGTGTGTTGCAGATAAATGAATAGCAAACTTTATGCTTAGCGTCGTTGAAGTCAATACTCGCTTCGTATTTTTCGCCGTCAAATATGTTGTAGCTGTAGCCTTCGTCGTCTTGCGTATAGCTTTTGCTCGCAAGGACTTTTGTCTTTAGCGGAAGATATTCATTTTCGGGAAGTTCCCACGCCGCTGCTATTAAATAATCGCCGTGTAAACTGCCGTAGTAGCGATATTTCACATTTTCAGCCGATTCGGGGATACTCGCCGGGAAGAATTCATCTATATATCGCTGATCCGTCTCGGCAAAGTCGTCTTCGATTTTCAAGTAATTGTCGGCGTTTTCGGTATATGAAGCCATAGGATACAAAATGGTCGTAACTATCCTGAAGCCGAATGTGAAGACTAAGGTATAAAGAAAACACATAACCGCAACGACGGTCATAATAATGTCGATCGCCTTTTTGCCGTTAAAAAGACGGTCGGATAAGAGGCTGTATAGCAACGAAACAATCGGCAGGATAAGCAGGACAGGCATAATTATGTATCCGTATCTGAGTTTATCGAATGTAGGATATTTTAATCTGAAACATATAATTATGAATGGAATATATGTCAGCAAAAGCCAAAATATCGAAATGGATGTTCTTGTTATTTTTGTCATTTTTCATTCTCCTTTTTTCTTTGAAATATGTCACATAAATTTATAAAATTTCTTCTTCATTCCCCGCTCCTTATTTTCATTATAAGCTTACGGCAAAAGCTATAAACAGGTTGAGTTCGGCGAGCTTTTCTCTGAAAAGCAGTGTCAACAGACCCAATATCGCCATATATATCAGCGACTTGAATATCATCTTAACCGTGCTGTCATTTATGAAGTATAGCCCCATTGACGTTACCGCCATTCCTATGATTAAAACTATATCGCCTATTTTTTGAAACGCGGCGTTCTTCTCTGAGAAAGAAACAGAGATTAAAACTATAATTATACAAGCAACAATTATGACCGTGCATGCGATATACTTTTTCTTCATTGCTTCCATTTTGTTTCTCCACTTTCATTTATAGTTTCGATATGCTTTTTCGTCAATATTGTTCTGATTCAGCATATTTTATAAACCGTCCGAATTTTAAACTCGTGCCTGTTTGCTTTCGGTACGCCCGAGTGTGTTCTTCGGGTGAGTTTTTCAGTCGGGTTTCAGCTTATCTCGCTGAATGTGCCGTCGGTCTCGTTGAAGGCAATTTCCCCTTCTTTGTGGCAAATGCGTTCACGACCGGGAAGGCCGAAATCAGCATTATTGCCGCAAGCAAGATTGCCAGTGTTCTTCTGAGTTTCTTTTTCATTTTTATATCTCCTTTCTGTAAGAAAATCTCTTACAATCAAAATATAACAAAATAGTATATGCGTGTCAAGAAAATTTTATATATTTTCGACAAAAAATTTAGCGTTTAATAATCCTTAATATTTTCTGCTGTGAAATCACCTCATGGAATATACATTTGTCGGTTATCATAAAAAATCTCCCTCCGAAAATTCTTCGAGGGAGATTAGATTTTGTTTAAATTGGTTACCCGTATCGGGCGCGGCGTACCTTATATAAGAGGTTTTAGCATATATGTTAGTTCGCGTCGATGCCTATTTTAAGTCTTATCCATATGCCGACAAGAGAATTTCCGCATAGGCTGAAAATGATATTTTCACAGAAGCGAATGTTTTGATCGGCGCGCAATTCGGTCATGCCGTCAATATAACACCATCCGTTTATTATATTGCAGTACATATCCGCTCTTTCGAATAAATATGTTCCCGTTCCTGCGCAGAGTTCTGAATCTGAAATTATTTTGATTGTTCCGTTTTTCGTTGTGGCGGGAGCTGAAAGTATCTTGTTTATCCAATTTTTCTGTGAGCTGAATCCTGAAATATTCATTATCTTCGAAGAGGATAGGTCAACATCCAATCCTATATAATCGCACCCCAACATGACTGTAAAATCGGAATACAGAAACGGTTCTGTATAAAATGAATGTTCTTGATCTAAATAGATAACCTGTCTTTTGTCAGGTTGAATGTTTTGTATGATTTCAAATTTCAAGTTATTGCCTCCCCTCACCCGATATTTAACTATCGCCTGCGCCCTTAGTGTGTCAAAAAAATTATAGCATAATTGCTTGAGTAATTCAACCTCTTTTGCTATATAGCGATAACAGCGACGGCAGGTCCGTCTTGCACTCCCCTGCCGCCAAAAATACGGACGCATCATGCGGCAAAGCCGTATGATGCGTCCGATTGATTATATCTGCTTTTTAGATTATACAAGGTTCTTAATACACAACGTGTATTAAGGTTCTTACTTCAACGCTTCGGCGACTGCGACTGCGCAGGCTACCGTTGCGCCGACCA
>USMJ01000057.1 GCA_900555805.1 uncultured Oscillospiraceae bacterium
TAGACGAGGCGGTTTGTCTCGTTTTCAGAGAGCCTAAAAGCTATACGGGCGAAAATGTTGTCGAACTTTCGTGTCACGGCGGACTTTTCGTTCTTCAAAAAACCCTGCGAGCCGTTTTCGCCGCAGGCGCCGTACCTGCCGAACCGGGCGAATTCACGAAAAGAGCCTTCCTCAACGGAAAAATGGATCTCACCGAAGCCGAAGCCGTCATGGGGCTTATCGGCGCCAAGGGCGATCAGGCCGCCAAGGCCGCGCTGAACACGCTCGACGGCGCGCTGTCGAAAAAGATAGCGGAGATATGCCGCTCGGTTGTCTCGGTCTGCGCCGCTTTGGGCGCGTGGGTGGACTACCCCGACGAGGATATAGACGAAATGAGCCGCGAAGAGATAGACGAAAGGCTGTCCGAAGCCAAAGAATCGCTCGAACTATTGCTCAGCCGCTTTGACGCGGGGCAGGCGATGACAGAGGGCGTGAACACGGCGATAGTCGGAAAACCGAACGTCGGAAAATCGACCCTGATGAATATGCTGACGGGCTATGAGCGGTCGATCGTCACCCATGTCGCCGGTACGACCAGAGATGTGGTCGAGGAGACTGTCCGTCTCGGGGACGTAGTTTTGCGCCTGGCGGACACCGCCGGAATTCACGACACGGCGGACGAAGTCGAAAGCATAGGCGTCAGCATGGCGAGGGAGAAGCTCGAAAGAGCGTCGCTTATCTTAGCCGTGTTCGATTCGTCAAGTCCGCTCGACGGCGAAGATGAGCGCATACTCGAATACTGCAGGGGTAAAAACTGTATCGCCGTCATAAACAAGAGCGATCTTGAAGAAAAGCTCGACGAAAGGAAAATAGCCGAATGCGCCGAACGGACGGTGAAGATATCCGCCGAAAACGGCGACGGATATGAAGAACTCAAGTCCGCCGTCGAACAGACCCTCGGCACGGATAAGGTCGACACTTCGGCGGCTATGCTGACGACGGAGAGACAGCGAAACTCGGCTCTCAAGGCGGCCGAATGTCTCGACGAAGCAATATCGGCTCTGAGATTCGGAATGACCCTCGACGCCGTGAACGTCAGCGCTGACTGTGCCGTTCAGGCTTTGCTGGAGCTGACGGGCGAAAGAGCGAGCGAAGCTGTCGTCGACGAGGTGTTCAGAAATTTCTGTGTAGGGAAATAAAATAACTTCAAATTTTGTCGCTTTCACCAAAGTTTTGTATGAAATTTTGGTGAAAGTTACCTTTTTGGGGCAGTTATCCACACTATCCACATAGTTTTGCAAGGGTTTTCCATGGACTTTTGCTACTTTTCCACATAGTTTTCCACATCCTCGCGCCGCCGCGAAAAAAGTTGGCGCCGTCATCTTTAAATTTTCGTTTTTTGGTGGTAAAATGATAGCCGCATATAAAAATGATACGGGTCGGCGAAAGATATTTGCCGCCTTTAATAATTTTCGGTACGGGGAAGTTTCCGATTCGGGGAAGCCCTGTCTCGGATTTATGTTCGCATATAAGAGGAAAAGCACATGATATACAGAATAAATATCGAACCATACTTTAAAAATGAAAATATAGTTCTGCCCGTTTCGGTCGCCGAGGAATGTCTCTCGGCTAAGAATCTCGGTCAGATAAAGGTCATGCTCTGGCTCTACGGCAAGGCTCTCGGCTCGCCCGTCTCGGACGAAGTCATAGCCGCCGAGCTTAACATGACGATAGACGAAGTCTCCGACGCTCTCGACTATTGGATAGGTAAGGGCGCCGTTCTCGAAGGCTCGGGGAAAACGGCAAGGCCGGCAACAGAGAAGCCCAAAGAAGAACAAAGCCGTCCTTCGGTCCCGGAGTCACCTAAAGCTGTGTTGCCGCCCGTACCCGAAATCGCGGCTAAAAAGAAAGTCGAAACCATCACCGTTAATCCCCCGACCCAGACGGAGCTTGTCAGACGGTGCAAGGAGTCGGGCGAGATAAGGGAGCTTATGACGACGACGGAAGAAAGAATCAACGCGCCGCTGTCGTTCTCTATGCAGAGCACGCTTCTTATGCTCCACGACGACTACGGGCTTCCCGTTGAAGTGATAGCTCTCGCCGTCGAATACGCCGCAGGGAGAAACAAGGTCAACGCGAGATATCTCGCGAACCTCGGCAGGCTTTGGTGCGAAAACGAGATAGACACCATCGACAAGGCGATGGAATACATAGATAACGCGAATTCAAGCGAAAGATACTGGTCGGAGTTCAGAGACTTAACAGGCGTCAAGAACCCGAGCCCCACGAAAAAGCAGAGAGACTTTCTCGAGCTGTGGATAAACACCATGCATTTTTCGATGGACATGGTAGGCCTCGCCTATGAAGAAATGGCGGAGCGCACGGACAAGTTCAGCTTCGGCTATATGAACAAGATATTGGTCAACTGGCAGAAGAACGGAATCTTCACCCCGGCTGACGCCGAAAAGGCGAAAAAGGACAGATACGAAAAGAGCAAGAAGCCGACAGGCGAGAAGAAAAAAGAAAACGCGGAAACAAAATCGGACGCCAGCTACGACCTCGACGCGTACACGAAAAAGGCGTTTTCGAATCCTCTGAATATTTTGAAGTGAGGCGATAAAATTGGGATACGATAAAAAAATATATGTCAAGGCAAAAAAAGAGCTCGCCAAGAGAAAACAGAAAGCCGAGAGCGAACAGAAAGCGCGACACGACGAGATATGTCTGAAGTTCCCCGAAATTCTCGCCCTCGAAAGAGACATGGCGAGAACGGGAGCCGACGCCGTCAAGGCCATAGGCTTGGGAGCGAACGCCGAAGAATACATAGAAAAAATATCGAGACAGAACCTCAAGGCGCAGCAACTTCGCGAAAAAATACTCACCGAAAACGGCTATGACAAAGATTATCTCGAGATAAAATATACCTGCCCGAAATGCCGCGACACGGGACTTCGCGGCGCTTATGTCTGCGAATGCTTCACGGAGCTTGTCAAAAAGCTCGCCTTCGAGGAACTCAGCCGTTCCTCGCCGATGAAGCTGTCGTCGTTTTCGAGCTTCAAAACCTCGTTCTATCCCGACACCCTCGACCCGAACACAGGCGTCGTCCCCAGAGAGCATATGACGAATATTTTGCAGTTCTGCAAACTCTACGCCGAGAAGTTCACCACAGATTCCCAGAGCCTTTTAATGTACGGCAAAACGGGTCTGGGCAAGACGCATCTTTCCCTCGCCATTGCCGGCGAAGCGGTCAACAAGGGATACGCGGTCGTTTATGACTCGACGCCGAACATCATGAACCGCCTGGAAAAAGAGCATTTCGGAAAGGTCAGCTCCGACACCGACACCCTCGAAATGCTCAGCAAGTGCGACCTGCTGATACTCGACGATCTCGGCGCGGAATTCCAAACCTCGTTCACCGTCTCGTGTCTTTATAACATAGTCAACAACCGACTTTTAAGCTCGCTGCCGACGATCATCAGCACGAACCTCGACCCGAAGGAGCTTGAAGAAAAGTATACGCAGAGAATAGCGTCACGGTTTGTCGGAACATATATAAGCCTCGGCTTCTGCGGAAACGATGTCAGACAGATCAAAAAGTGAATATATATTATCCGTCTTTGTCAATAATATATTAGATTATGACGAAAGGCGGATAATTTTATGCCCGTTAAGATAACGACCGAAAGCGCTTCCGATCTCTCACGTGAGATGCTGTCGGAATTCGGCGTGACGGTCATCCCGATGAATATTACAGTCGACGGAAAAGAGTATAAAGACGGCGAAACACTGACTTCGCGCCAAATGCTCGCTATGGATAAGACAGCAAAAACCGCGGCGGTCAATACAGAGGAATACAAAACCGTGTTTTCATCCCTGCGAAATCAGGGATATGACATAGTTCATGTCGCTTTAAGCAGCAAGATATCCTCGACCTATAACAACGCCGTGAACGCCGCCAAGGATTTCGACAACGTCTATGTCGTCGACAGTCTGAGCCTTTCGGCGGGTGCCGGCTTTCTCTGCGTCATAGCCGCTCAATTGGCTTCCTCGGGCGAAAGCGCCGTCGATATAGTTCGGATTCTTGAAAAGAAGCGCGATAATATCCGAACGAGCTTCATTCTCGAGGATCTCGAACACATGAAAAGGGGCGGAAGATGCACGGCTATCGAAGCGCTCGGGGCGAACTTTCTCGGAATACGCCCGTCGATAGAGCTGACCGACGGCAGGCTTCGGGCGGCGAAGAAGTTCCACGGAAAGCCCTCTGCGGCGAGGCTTCGCTATATCGACTTCAAAATCACCTCCGACGACCCCGACCGAACTGTCTGCTTCATGAACCACACCCTCGAAAGCGAGGAGGAGATCGAAAAACTTAGGAACCTCCTCGAGACGAAATACGGCTTCGAGCGCGTGTTCGTCAACCGAGCCGGCTGCTGCATAGCGGCGCACTGCGGAAAGAACTGCATGGGCGTCATATACGCGAAATAAATATCCTCCCTGGGAAGATAAAGTTTCGTCCCGGGGCTGTTTTTTTCGGTACGAACAGGCTTCCTGCGTACCGAAAACAGGGATATCGGAACAAAACAGGCGGAAAAACGAACCTATTTTTCAATTACACGGCGGAAATTATACTTTTTAAGTTGATTTTCTCTTTCATATGGTGTAAAATGACTCATAAGGAGGAATTTAATATGTTATTTGATTTTGGTAAGAATAAAAGAAAAGCATCCAAGAAATTCGAGCTTGAAACGGCGGCTCTCTCAACTTTAATGCCTGCCGCTCCGTTTATGTGCGCTCCGCCGTCACTGAGAAAAGCGAAGAAAGTTCTCTTCGTTCAGCCTCACCCCGACGACAACCAGATCGCCGCAGGCGGAACTATCGCCTGGCTCATCAGCCGCGGCGTCGAATGCTATGAGCTGACGGTCACGGACGACAGATACGCCGTCCCCGAGTATGTCGGCAAGGAGAATGAGATCGAAACTCTCCGCCAGAAAGAGGCCAAGAGAGCCGAAGCTTTCCTCGGCATGAAGAACGCGGGCTTCTTAGGCTACGCTGATAAGACAACGGCTTCCGTTCACGACATTTCGAGAGATATATGCAAGGTCATCAGAGAGATAAGACCCGACTTCGTCATCACAGCCGATCCGAGCCTTATCAACGAATGCCATTCAGACCACATCAAGGTCGGCGAAGCCGTCAAATACGCCTGCATGGACAGCTCCTGCAAGTTCTATCCCGAGCTTCAGAACGGTCAGCTTCGCGACGACGCTTACAGCGTACCCAACATCGGCTTCTACTACACCGACAAGCCGAACTCAATTATAGATATCAGCGATTTCGAGGAAACGAAGATGAAAGCTATCGCCTGCCACGAATCGCAGGCCGACCCGATTCTCATGTCGGTCATCAAGTTCCAGCAGCAGTATTTCGCTCAGGGCACAAGATATAAAGCAGTCGAGGGATTCAGACTTATGAGATCCATACATATGCATTGCTTTAACCTGCCCGTCGAATAAACCGACTTGTACCACATAAATTTCAGGGGGTCAACCACATGAAAAAGAAAATAGCCATCACGGTTATCGCGGCTGTCCTTGCGTGTTTCCTCGTCGTTAAGATTTTCCCGAACGAATATGAGGCGATCGTCAAGATAGTCGGCGGAACGGCACCGTCATCAAACACCGCCGTCGCCGCGAACGCAACCGCAGCAACACCGGCGGCAACGCCTGCCGACAGCAAGACAGCAACGACCGCGGCAAGCGGAAAGAAATCCGACTCAAAGAGCGGTGGAAAGAAATCCGACTCAAAGAAATCGGACGGCAAGAAGTCCGACGGAAAAATGCCGCAGACAAACGAGGAGATCGTCACGAAGTACGCCGAGGTCGTCAAGAAGTTCAAGACCGAAAAGCCCGGCTACACGAAGAAGGAATATCAGGCTCTCCCTGAGGAAAGCCGCCAGTTCAGCAGCAACCTCGTCAACAAGCTTCTCGGCTTCGCCGACAACTACATGACGAAAGAGGACAGCGACAAAGCCATCGTCACCCGTGAAAAGGGATATGCCGATATCATCAACGAGATCCCCATCTACGGCATGGAGGAAGGCTGTCTTCTCAAGGACTTCAGTACGGTCAAAAACGCATCCTGCACGGATATGGGCGACGGAACATATAAGCTTTCGTTCAGCCTGAATGACGAATCGAACCCCGAGCCGCTCGTCGCGGGCTCCAAGGACGCCAAGAGCTACCACTCCGCGGTCCTCATGCCCGGCAACAGAGACGACATCATGACCGAGGTTCACAAGGTCGAGAAGATGACGGGCGCAAAGTGCAACAACTTCGACCTGACATACCGCGACTGCACGTTCGAGTGCGTATACAACCCGACGAACGATCAGGTCGTTTCGATCACCCACCACGCGAACATCGACATCGAAGCGAGCATACACTTCATCAAGGACATCACCGGTTCGGCGAGACTGACGAACGACATGCTTGTCTACGACATCGTTTGGTGAGACAAATAAATAACAAGCCGGCTGAGAGATCAGCCGGTTATTTTTTAAGCTGAGATGAGCCGTTATAATATAAGGTACGCGCGGAGTATGTTCTCACGGCAAACAGGGGCGAAAAAATAAAAATTTACACCGTCGGATAAAAAATATTTGTGATAACACTTTACTTTTTTAAATTTTGTATTATAATAGAGTAACAGTGTTTGAACTGAACACATGGGCCTGTAGCGCAGTTGGGAGCGCACCACATTCGCATTGTGGGGGTCGTCGGTTCGAATCCGATCAGTAGCTTGGAGATATGCGGGTTGACGATATGTCAGCCCGCTTTTTTCTTAGTGTAAGTTCTGCGAGCGGGAATGTATGAAATTGTATAGATTTATGCAGGATATGGATACAAAATGACGCATGCAGGTACATGATGAAGTTGGGAATGAATAAAATGAGTAAGAAAAGACAGAAAACGACAAATAAAAAAACAGAGCAGAATACGCAGAAAAAATCGGACACAAAGCCGGAAGTGAAACCGACGGATTTGAAGATGAAATCTGTAAAGAGACAGCCAAAACGAATCCGTGAAGCGCGATTTGACAAGCTGGATAATACCGCGAATCTCTTCCCGGTGATTGCCAGCCGCAAATCAAGCAATGTCTACCGGATCGCGGCAACACTGACCGAGGAGATCCAGCCGGAGAAATTGCAG
>USMJ01000058.1 GCA_900555805.1 uncultured Oscillospiraceae bacterium
AAGGTCGAAAGCGTACATCGGCTGACCGTATTCGAGCATGACATAGTTTGTGATATCAACAATGTTGTTTATAGCTCTTACACCGCAAGCGCGAAGTCTTTCTCTCATCCATCTCGGAGAGGGTTTGACGCGTACGTTTTTAACAACAGCGCCGCAGTATCTGTAGCAGCGTTCGGGGTTGTCGATACGAACCGAAAGAAGCTCGTTGACATCGCCGCCGCTTGTCTTGACAACGGGAACATGCTTGTTCATCGGAAGCTTATATGTCGCCGCCGCTTCTCTGGCGAGACCGATTATCGAAAGACAGTCGGGGCGGTTCGAGGTTATCTCAAACTCGGTTATCGTGTCGTCAAGACCGATAGCTTCCTGAATGGGCGTACCGAGACTTCTGTCGCAGTCGTCACCGAGAACGAAGATACCGTTTTCGATAGCGTAGGGGAAGTCATGGACGGTCAGACCGAGCTCGCCGAGAGAACAGAGCATACCGCAGCTCTCAACGCCTCTGAGTTTGCCTGTTTTGATTTCTTTTCCGCCGTGTACGACCGAACCGTCGAGCGCAACGGGAACTATGTCGCCCTCTTTAAGATTCTGAGCGCCCGTGACGATCTGTAAATTTTCATCCTTGCCGACATTTATCGAGCAGATCCAGAGATGATCCGAATCGGGGTGCTTTTTAAGTGAATCGACCCTGCCGACGACAATATTTTTGAGGTCCTCGCCCTCTTTTTTGAAGGATTCGACCTTTGAGCCGGAAATTGTTATAGCCTCCGCAAACTCCTTGTCGCTTGCGTCGATCTTAACAAAATCATTCAACCATTTTTTAGATAAATTCATTTATGAGCACCTCCTTAGAACTGGCTTAAGAAACGAAGATCGTTCTCATAGTAAAGACGCATATCGTCAACGTCAAATCTGAACATGGCGAGTCTTTCAAGACCTATACCGAAAGCGTAGCCGCTGTATTCTTCGGGATCAATGTTGCCCCTGCGAAGAACGTCGGGGTGTACCATGCCTGCGCCGAGAATTTCTATCCAGCCTTCGCCTTTGCACATCGGGCAGCCCTTGCCGCCGCAGTTGAAGCAGCTGACGTCAATTTCGCATGACGGCTCTGTGAACGGGAAGTGATGCGGACGAAGTCTGATCTTTGTCTGCTCGCCGTAGAGTCTCTTGGCGAACGCTTCAAGATTGCCCTTGAGATCGCCCATCGTGATGCCCTTGTCTATGACAAGACCCTCAATCTGATGGAAGAGGGGAGAGTGCGTCGCGTCAACCGAGTCCGAACGGTAAACTCTGCCCGGAGCGATGATTCGAAGGGGAGGCTTCTTCTGCTCCATAACACGAATCTGAACGGGAGAGGTCTGTGTTCTGAGAAGCATTTTGTCCGTGATATAGAACGTGTCCTGAGTGTCTCTGGCCGGATGCTCGGGCGGAATGTTCAGAGCCTCGAAGTTATAATAATCCCACTCGACCTCGGGACCTGTCGCGATATCAAAGCCCATGCCGAGGAAGATCTCCTTGACCTCGTCAAGGACAATCGAAAGAGGATGCTTGTGACCGAGCTCATGTCTTTCGCCGGGCATGGTGACGTCAATGCGTTCCTCTTTGAGTTTGATCTCAAGTTCTTTTTCCTTGAGCTGTTTTCTTCTCTCTTCGATCTCCGTTTCAAGCTGACAACGGATCTCGTTTGCGAGCTGACCAATAACGGGTCTTTCTTCGGCTGAGAGCTTACCCATCTGTTTTAATATAGCGGTAAGTTCGCCCTTTTTGCCGAGAAATTTGATTTTGAGGGCGTCAAGATCGGCGTTGCCGAGAGTCTGGGAAAGCTCTTTTTCGGCAAGTTCCTTGATCGCCTGTAACTGCTGTTTCATATGCGATACTTCCTTTCCGTTTAGTTACTTTTTTGTCGGGCTCGGCGAAAAAATAAAAAGCTCCGCCCCTCGATAGGGACGAAGCATAAATTCTCCGCGGTACCACCCTGATTTTTGCCTGAAGCAAACACTCCGTGTATCGTTAACGGGGATAAACCGTCACAGCCTACAACGAAAGCTTCAGCCGCGCCACTCCGAAGTGAACTTCAATATCACAGACGATAATCCGCTCTCAGCGTATGCGGATCTCTCTGAAAAGGTCCGATGATACCTACTCTCTTCATCACAGTGTTTCAAAGTGAGTCCATTTTAACACAAAGAATTGAAACTTGCAATAGAAATAAACAAATTTTTTATGTACCGTCAGTGTGTTCTGATTTCCGGTTAAATCTCCTCGCCGCTGAGAAGTTCCGAATTACGGTTTCTGACGGAATGCGCTCAGCCTTTGAGTTTCATAAAGGGGACAGTTATATCAGCGGGGAACCGCTCGGGCACCGCACCGCCTGACGGCGCCGCGGTACGCTCGCGGCTCCTTTCGCCTCCTGCAACCGAGTCCGAATCCCTGCAAACCGCAAGCGAGTGCAGCGGGCGATCACTCGGGCACCCCAACGCCTGACGGCGTTGGGATACCCTCACAACCGCCTGCGGCTTCGCCGCGAACAAAACCGCAACAAGCACAAACTCCCCCGTACCGAAAACCACCCAAAAAAACGCCAAAAACCAACCGAGCCGCACCTCTTCGCGAGATGCGGCTCAATTTCGTTATTCTGTTTATCTCAGATACGGCAGGGGGTTGACCCGTCGGCCGTTCTTGATGACCTCGAAGTGAAGATGCGCGCCGTATGCGTTGCCCGTTTCGCCGATCTTGCCTATCTGCTGACCGGTCGAGACCTTCTGGCCCGTTCTGACGCTGACCGAACCGGCGAGCATGTGGGCGTATCTCGTCTTGAGCCCGTTTCCGTGGTCGATGAGGACGGAGTAACCGTAGCTTCCGCTTGTGGTGTAGCTGACGACTGTTCCTCCTGCCGCCGCGAGAACCGCAACGCCCTTCGATCCGCCCGGACGGCAAAGATCAAGTCCGCCGTGATATCCCATTCGTCTGTATCCGAACGGCGAGGAAATGTTTCTTGCGCTCGTGCTGGGCCAGCTGAGCTTTCCGCCCGAATAGGATGTGTCGCCGTTGCCCGGCTTGTATGAGCTGTAGCCGCCCGTATATCTTCCTCCGCCCGAGGATGAAGATGACGGAACCCTGACGACTTCCTTCGTACCCTTATGGATTATCTCTTTCCTCGGCTTCTTGACGACCTCGCTTGAAATCTCCGTGACATAGCTTCTTACGCCGTCGATATATGTGACCATTTCGGTGATGCGCTCGGTGCCTTTCTTGCCCTTTTGAACTACCTTCGACTGACCCTTATAGAGCGTCTTGGATTCTTTCGTTTCGGTTTCATAGTCGATCTTGACCTTGCGCTTTTCGGTCTTCATGACCTTGACCCTGATATAGTTGACCTGGTTCGAAATAACGATCCTGTCGCCGACGTGGAGAGATGTCTCCTCGGTGAGCTTCGGGTTATATGAAAGCAGGTCTGACATATACATCTTGTAGTCGCTCGCGATCTTAGAAAGCGACTCGCCTTTTTTGACCGTGTGGTATACGGCGTTGCTCTTCGTCGAAGTCATTGTCTTTTTGAGCTTCGCCGTGTCCCAGATGACGTCTTCGGTGTCGGGATAGATTCCCTGAACATAGCTTATTTCCTCAACGAAAGCGACGGTGGCGTTTTTGCCCGCTCTTGTTTGGTACGGTTTGAGTATCTGCTCAAACACACTTCTCGCGTCCGCCTCGTTCTTGACAGCGCAAATGAACTCGCCGTCAACATAAATTCCGCAGGCGTTTATGAAGTTTCCGTCCGTGTTTTCGATTATCTTGTCGCATATCGTCTCGGCGTCGCTGAGCTTGTTCAAGGTCAGGAGCTTTATCTGATATGTCGGGGGATCGAGCTTGAGCGTTTCGCCGTCCTTGAGCGAAAGTCTCGACGAGGCGTATTCCTTCGCCTTGTTGTAGACGTCCTCATTTTCGACATAGCCGATATTATGACCGTTATAGCTGACCTGAAGGGCAAAGACTCTGTCGGTGTACTTCCCGAGCGTGGCTATCATTACAGTGATACAGGCGAGGGGGAAGATAATGTTGGCTATCGAAAGCCAGACGCGCTTATGCGTTTTGAACGACGCCGCGGTCTGAAGCCTGAAGTTCTTGACCCACGTCTTGAAGTCCTCGTCCTGTCTGATGCGCCGCATCTCCTTGGCGGAGGTCTTGGCGTCTCTTCCGAAGCGCTTGAAATCCTTGAGCCTGTTTCTCTTGACCGCCTGAATGAACTTCGTTCTGACATTGACGGCGATGTTGAGAAGAACCTTCTGCCATATAAGAAGAACGGGGATCTTCAGCGCCTCAAAGACAGCGTGAAAGACGACGGTGAGAACGCCGAGCGACATCGCGCCGATATCGTTCACGCATTCGTCGGCGGCCTTTATAAGCTGCGCGCCGTTCTTGACGGGGAACTCGAAAGCTTTTCCGGCTTTCTTTTCTTCCCTGTCCTCTTCGATGGGGATAATGACCTGTTCGGCCTCTTCATATTCGTCATAGACGACATAATCCACGTCGTCATATGTGTTATTTCTGTTTTCACTCTCGGATAAAAACATCCTTGACAGAGAGCTTTTTTCCTTTTTTTCTCGCGTGTTTTTCTGAGCCAAAAGGATTCGCCTCCTTAGGTTTTTCCGTTATACAGACGCCTATTATACACCAAAACGACAAGAAATGCAAGTCCGGGGTTTCTGTCAAAAAACGGGCGGCAATTTATTTTTGCCGATGCATAAATAAATTGCCGCATAAATCACTGTTGTTTCGCCTTTTTCTTGTCGGCGAAATGCTTTATAACAAAAGCTATAACCACCACAGGAACCGCTCCGATAATAATTTTTATCAGAAGATCCATCGGGATTATATCATATATTCCGTCGCCTAAAATCGTGAACAGAACGACTCTCGGCATGATGCCTGCCATCGAGGCAAGGAAATACTTGAAAAAGCCGCACTTAGACGCTCCGAGGAACAAGCTCGTGAAGTCTATCGGAAGCCCCGAAAATCTCATCAGGAACAGGACGCCGAATTTATCCTGAACGTTTTTCTCGAGAAGCTTTTGCCCGCTTTTGCTCTTGCTTAAAAGCTTCGAGACCGTGTCGCCGCCTAAGAATCTGCCCAAAAGATAGGTCGCGGAGACTTCCACGCCGATTCCGACAAAGCTGATTATGATTGCCTGCCACGGCGCGAACGCCATACCGACGGAAATATATATCAGCGACGCAGGGATGACGAACAGCAGGGATTTCGCGAAGAATATCGCGACAACGACAGCCGCCGCGGCATAAACGCTCGGCGCTCTTTCGACTATCGCCCTGACGTCAAGATTTTTGAGCTTATCATAATTGAGTATAACAACCGTCAGAATAACCCCGGCGACAAGTATTTTCGCCGCAAGCGACAGCACGTTTTTAGTTTTTTCATTCATATAAATACCAACCCGATAATTTTTTTACACACCGATAGTATAACCAAAATTTGTCACAAATTCAATAGCGGGTGAATATATCGTTCGGGATGGGGGAAGAATTTAGGCGGAGAGGCGGCCGAGGCGAGGGCTGCGCATTTGTGCAGCCCTCGCCGCAAGCGGCTGTGAGGGTGCTCCCGCAGCAAAGCGGAGCGGAGCGCTCGAACAGTCGCTCCGCTGCTGTCGTGGTGGATTTATGCTGTGCAGTCCGCAGGCTGATTTGCGGCGAACGGCGGTCGGGTGTGCGCATCGACACCGATAGGTGTTGATGCGCCGTACGGACGGCGCAGATCGGGCTGGAAGTCAGATGAAAACTTGTGACTTTTATCTGACTTTCAGACATCGTTATGCACAATGTCTGCCCATCATTAAATATTTTTCATAAATTGACTAATTCCCAGTCACTGTCAACTCATTACAAATAATCCTTCACCGAACGTATATCGTCGCTCATAAAGTCTGTGCCCCGGCATTTTCTTTTTGTCTGAAAAGAGAAAACGCCGGCAGGCGAGAATGCGCCGCCGAACCACTACAAACAAACATACATACATATATATTGTATACAAACAACACACGATCTTACAATGGTATAATTTAAGCAAAACGGTATGATCTTCCGAAACGCCGTTCTGACGTTTTGACTTGATTCTTCGGCACTTTGGACGATCTTCACAGCAAACGGTCTTCCCCGCCGAAATGATTCCCCGCTGAGCACAAACCTCCCAAAACCGCTCGCTTCCCCGTACCCGAAAACCAAAAGCCGAAAAATTTTTCTTTAAGTCTTGCCTAACGGGCAATAATTATGTATAATGCAATGTGGTATGTAAAATTTTTGATTTGCGAGGAAAATTTATGATTCAGTTTGAAGAATTGAGATTAAGACTTCTGGAAAGCGAAAAGCCGCTCAAGGAGCTGGCAGGCGCTCTCGGTCTTGATAAGATGAACGACGAAATAAAAGCCCTCGAGGAACAGACATCAGAAACCAGCTTCTGGGACGATGTCCAGAACTCAAACAAGGTTCTTCAGAGAATATCTCAGCTCAAGAACAAGGTCGCCGCTTACGATAAGCTCAAAACCGACTTCGACGACGCCCTTGTTATGATCGAGCTTTCAAACGAGGAGGAAGATCTTGACCTGCTCCCCGACTGCGAAGAAAGCGTTAAGGCTGTTGAAGCCGAGCTCGAAAAACAGACTCTCGCCACACTCTTAAGCGGCGAATATGACTCAAAGAACGCCATTCTCACCTTCCACGCCGGCGCGGGCGGAACGGAGGCTCAGGACTGGTGTCAGATGCTCTACCGTATGTACAGTCAGTGGGCGACAAAGCACGGCTTCAAGTTCACGACGGTCGACTTCCTTGACGGCGACGAAGCCGGTCTCAAGAGCGCTACGGTCGTTGTCGAGGGAGAAAACGCCTACGGTTATCTCAAGAGCGAAATGGGTGTTCACAGACTTGTCCGCGTCTCACCGTTCGACTCGTCGGGCAGACGCCACACATCGTTCGCCTCTCTTGAAGTTATGCCCGAAATCGACGACACTATCGACGTCGAGATAAGCCCCGAGGATATTAAGATGGAAGTTTACCGCGCCAGCGGCGCAGGCGGACAGAAGGTCAACAAGACGTCCTCCGCCGTGCGCCTGATCCACAAGCCGTCCGGCATCGTCGTGGCCTGTCAGGAGGAGCGCAGTCAGGTGC